>JAFGKW010000035.1 GCA_016928355.1 Methanomicrobiaceae archaeon | reverse complement strand
CTTCTTCCTCAACAGGCTCCTCTTCGGCTTCAGTTGTCTCTTCGACTACTGCCTCCTTCTTTTCTGAAGGTGCGGATGTGTCCTTTAGATTCAGAACCCTGAGTCCGAGTTCCTCTGCTTTTGCCTGAATATCTGCTCTCTTTCTGTTTCCAACAGTTGCGGATATTCTTACAGCCTGTGTTTCAGAATCCAGATTTTCCAGGTCGGCAGTGTTGAAGACTAATATATCTTCGTAACCACTCGGGTGCATTCCACGGACAACCCTTGGGCTTCCGTAGCCTGGCTGTGGGTGTGCACCTTTTGCGCGGTAGCCTTTCCTCTGTTTGCTCTGGAGACCGCGTGGTCTTCTCCAGGTATCTTCCAGTTTCTTCTTCCTGGAAAGTCCCTGGCGTTTGAAGGATGTACGCTGGGCGTTTCTGGCCCGGATTAATCTTATTTTATCGTCAGCCATCTAAAATCACGCCCTGCTCACAATATATATGCCATCCTGGAATACACGGGAATCACGACCCCTGACCTTTGTGGCTTTTTCTATTCTTGAAGCTGTAACTCCTACAAGTTCCTTGTCGATTCCGGTGAGTGTTATCTCGTCTCCGGCGATCTTCATCTTGACACTTTCAGGAATTTCTGCATATCTTGGTTCCTTTTCTCCAAGGAAGTTTACAATCTCAAGCTTGTTGCCGATCTCCTTCAACTGAATGGGGAAATGGCTGTATACAACCTTCATACTGTAAACGTACTCCTCTTCAACACCGCGGAACATATTTCTGGCATGTGCTGCGTAGGTACCAAGCATTGCGTAGATCTTCTTTCTCTCAGATTCGGTTGAGATAATGAGTTCCCCGTCTTCGATTCTGAGATCTATACTTGGGTAACGCATTAAACGTTCCAGAGTCCCTTTAGGTCCTGAAATCACCAGTTTTCCGCCGTTGATCTCAACATTTACTCCCTCCGGGATTTCCATTCTCTTCTCTGCAATCATCTTCTGTGTCACTCCTCAGTATACATATGCGAGAAGTTCGCCGCCGATGCCTTCATGGCGTGCTTTCTCGTGTGAAAGGACACCCTTTGATGTGGTGATAATCAACAGTCCGAAGTTCTTTGCGGGCAGGTACTGGTTTTCCCACATCTCGATCTCATCGCTTTTTACTGCGTATCTTGGTGAGATCACACCGCATTTGTTGATATTACCATTAAGGTGAACCTTAAACTGTCCTCCTCTTCCGTCATCAATAAGTTCGAAGCCTTCAATGTAGCCTTCCTCTTTCATGATTCCGAGCATTGAACCGAGAAGTTTTCCTGCAGGCTCAACGATGCAGAAGGTTTTGCCAACGTCAGAGGCATTCTTGATGGCGCTCATTGCATCAGCAATAGGATTTAATCTTGTCATCTCAAAACACCTCTAATTCAGTTTCTTAAACCCAATCTTCTTTGCAGATTCACGGAAGCACTGGCGGCAGAGCATAATATTGTATCTTCTTACAAGACCCTGCTTTCTTCCGCACATCTGACATTCGTTCGCACCGCGGCCAAAAATCTTCTCAGGTGTTTTCTGGTTTTTTGATTTTTTCTGTGCCATATTTAAAGCACCTCCACCTGGTACTTCTCTCTCATAAATTTGACAGCATCCTCACGCTCAACTCTCTGTTTTGAGGGTAGTTTTCTCCTTGAGATGTTTCTGCGTGCGATCCTGATCCCTTTGCGTTCAAGAATCACGTTGACATCCATACCGTAGATTCCAATCATTGGATCATAGGACTGTCCCGGGAAGTCGGTGTGTTCTTCGATACCATATGACAGATTTCCCGAGCGGTCAAACTGCGATTCGAAGAGCTTCTTTTCGATGATATTGAGAGATGTTTCGACGAAATCTTCTGCAGCCTTTCCCCTGAGATATACTTTGCACCCGAGAGGCTGACCCTTCCTGATTCCAAAAGCAGGCTGTGTTCTTTTTGCAATTGTGCGAACCGATTTCTGGCCGGTAATTTCGCTGATGATGTTCTCAGCCTTTACAAGCTTGTCACCGGCTTCACCAACACTCATGTGAACAACGATCTTATCTATGTGGACATCCTGCATCGGGTTCATTCTTCAATCCCCCATTCCTTTACTGCAGGTTCCTTTGTTCCGATGATGAAGGTGTATTCCTCGATTGTGTCGAAGTCTTTGCCTGTCTTTTCGTCCTTCAGGTAAATCCTGTTTGATATGCTTCCGGGGATAATTTCGATCTTTGAGATTCTGCCAACCTTTCCTGAATGGCTTCCTCCGATGATCATTGCAACATTTCCTTCTGCAAACGGGAAGTGATCGATTACCTCAAAGCGGTTCTCCTCTTCCAGACTGAGTACTATCGAGTCCCTGGGCTTGTAGTCCTGGGTATCTACGATCAGGTTAGCACCGTAACGAAGGTTCAGCTGGATTTTACCATCTTTGACTATTGTTTTGTTGGCGATCTTGCACAGACGTGTCTTTGCGTCTTCTGCAGAGATCGGTACAGATACGTAGTCGCCTTTTTTGTCGCGAAGAATTCTGAAGTACTTGTCGACCTTTGGAATCGAGATGATGTCAAAGACACCTATTCCAAGTTTCGGGTCGGTGCACGGGACTCCGTTAAGGATGATCGAACGGTCTTTTAAGACCTTCTTTACTTCCTTCATATTGAGAGTGAAGCCCATGTGGTCTCTTAACCAGACTGCCATCGGCATCGAATTCCTGTTGTGGGGACCGGGTGCAGTCTTGGTTACAAACGTGTTCTCTTTCTTCGCAATACGCCATCCGGTAGGCGAAGTAAGTCTTTTCATATGATTCGACATTAGTTTCCGGCCTCCAGTCTCTCTTCACGCAGTTTATCCTCAAGTTTGAGTTTTGTAATCATTACGTTTGATGCATAGACAGGTCTTGGAACCTCGGTACCGTCGACTTTTGTAACGGATACTCCGTGGACGATTACTGTTCCCTTTTCTGTGTCCACACCGTCGATGACTCCTTCCTCGCCCCTGAAATCTCCTCTCATGACCCGAACTGTGTCACCTACGACAATACGGCAGCTTTTTTTGCCGTATTTTTCGTTGAGATCTGATGAAAGGATTGCATTCAGATATTTCCCACGGGTATGCAGAGGAGCATTGTAGCGCGCCTTGCGCTGTTTTCTTGGCTGTTTACTTGCAATTCTAACCATTCCTGCTCACCTCATACAATGATAGTCGCCATGGAGCCGATCTTCGGGAAACGTTCGGCAACCTCTCTTGCAACCGGTCCTTTGATCTCGGTGCCCTTGGGTTCGCCGCGCTCGTTTGTGATGACCATTGCATTGTCCTCAAAGGAAAGGCGCAGGCCGTTGATCCTTCTGATCTCCTTTTTCTGCCTGATGACTACCGCTTTTTCAAGTTTGCGGCGCATATCAGGAGTTCCTTTCTTTACAGATACTGTTGCCATATCTCCAAGGCCGAGCTTGGGCTGACGCCTTTTGACACCATGGTACTGGTTTACAGATACAATCTGTACCTGTCTTGCACCGGTGTTGTCTGCACAGATCATTTTTGATCCTGTTGCAAGTGCTCTTGGAGTCTTGGATTGTTTTGCTTTCATTCCTCAGACACCTCTACTACTACGAAGGTCTTTGTCTTTGAGATTGGTCTGCACTCTGCGATCTTCACAGTGTCGCCGACCTTAGCTCCAAGACATGGAGGGTTGTGTGCGTGAAGCTTTGATGAGCGTTTTTCATAACGCTTGTATTTCTTCACGTAGTGCAGGTAATCTCTTGCAATTACAACAGATCCCTGCATTCGGTCACTCACGACTTTGCCGGTAATCACCTGGCCGCGTACCGGTAAATTGCCGTGGAATGGACAGTTTACGTCATTGCATTCCTTTTCAGGAACGGGAACGTTTAACCCTATGTTTTTAGCCATTATTTACCTCGGTTTTCTAATTCGCATGCTGATTCTTTTTTCAGGCTGCGTAACAAGCACCGATCCATCTACTCTTATCAGAGTGTCATCTGGGAGGTGCATCCTGAACACAGCCCCTTTTTTCTGCACTGCTTTGAGACGGTTTCCCGAGAATATTACAAGCATGTTTTTTGTCTCGTCGGCTACTCTGCCGGAGATCCCGACCTGTGAAGGATTTGTGGATCTCTCAACTGCAGCATTAAGGCCGATGAATTCATGCCTGCAGATATTCTCAGGTGTTATCACGCCTCATTTCTCCTTTTTGTCTGCTCGGTCTGAATTCTGGCGATAGTGCGTTTTATCTCGCGGATGCGTCCGGGGTTCTCCGGTGCTCCACCGGCACTGACTTTGCCGAGATCCTGGACAAGCTCCATCTCGAGCTTTGTGAGCTGTTCTGACAGTTCGGCATCGCTGAACTGTTTTACTTCAGATGCACGGAATATAGCCATTCAGAAATCCTCCTCTCCGGGGACATCCTCTACAGCTTCCATCTCGGCATCGATCTCCTGGCCGATGATCTCTTCTTCAGGGATCTCCTCTTCGAATACTTCCTCTACCGGCTCTGTTTTGGATACCGGATCAGCATCCAGGACCTCAAAGTGGTCCGGAAGCAGTGCTCCGGGGGGTACGATCTTTACCTGGCAGCCGATTGTTCCAAGCTTTTTTATAGCGATTGCAAATCCGTGCTCGACAATTGTCTCGCTCGGTTCACCTGCATGTTTGATGTAGCCTTCGGTAAACTTCTGGACACGGGATCTGGCTCCTGTAAGTTTTCCTGAAAGAACAACTTCACAGCCGAGTGCTCCCGACTCCATGATGCGCCTCATGATGCTGCTGCCTGCCTTACGGAAGTACCAGCCTCTCTCAAGTGAGTTTGCAAGGCGCTCTGCCATAATCTGTGCGTTGAATGCCGGGTTTTCAACCTGCTGGACTTCAATCTGCGGGCTTTCGATACCAAAATCGTTCTGGAGTGTAGATGTAATCTCACGAACAACCTTTCCGCCTTTCCCGATGACTATTCCGGGTTTTTCAGCGTAGATTGTGATCTGTGTTCCGAGAGGTGTGCGGACAATCTCCGTTCCACCGTATCCTGCCCTTTTCAGCTCTTTTACGAGGTATTTCTCAACACGTGCTGCACGAACACCGTCTTCTACGAATCTTCTTTCAACTGCCATTACTGAGCCTCCCTAACGAGTATTTCAATGTTGACCGATTCTGCAAATTTAGGCGTTGCTCTTCCCATTGCACGCGGGAAAATACCTCTCTGCCTGCGGCCCCTGTTTGCCGATACGGAAATTATCTCAAGGTTATCAGTGTCAAGTCCGATATATTCGGCGTTCTTCTCGACAGATCTGAGGAGCTTGAGATATCCCTCTGAAGCCTTTACCGGGTATCTTCCTGCATCCCACTTGTCAAGGCCTTTCTTGTGTGCAACATTCCTGTTGAACCTCTTGAACGGTATTGCTTTTTTAAGCGCAACTACGTCTTCAAGATAATCGATAGCCTCTCTGGTGGTCTTGCCTTTGATAAATGCGGCAATCTCGATGGCGTGCTTGGGTGAGACTGGAAGTTCGTTTGCCTTTGCACGGGCAACTTCATCGCCTTCAATCTTTAGTGAATAATCTGTCCTTGCCATTGCCATCACTTCAGAGGTACGTATTTACTGGATCTTGTTGCACCGATACCTGCACTTCCGTGGGATACACGTCTTCTTGTAAGAGCGAACTCTCCCAGGTAATGGAATACTGCTTCGGGCTGGAGCTCTACTTTCATAAATTCCTTGCCGTTGTGCACTTCGATCGTCTTTCCTATCATCTCGGGCATGATTACCATATCACGGAGGTGGGTTCTTACACGCTCCTTGCCTTCTCTCATATCAGAAATCAGCTTTTCCTGCCCTGGTGAAAGGCCGCGGTTATATTTGCGGCGTGCCCTTGCAGGCATAATAGGGAGAAGCTCATTAAGGCTCATCTGCTGAAGTTCTTCAATTTTATAGCCGTGGTACGTAAATTCTTCTTTTCGCCTCGGCAACCGCTTCTGAGTTTTCTTTGCCATATCTTATTCACCCCTTGGATTATTTCCTTCCGGTCTGCTTGGCCGCAATATGACCAACCTTTCTTCCAGGTGAAGTTCCTCTTGCCACAGTCTTCGGCCTTCCACAGTGCTGGTGTCCTCCACCACCGAACGGGTGGTCGATAACGTTCATGCAGACACCTTTGACTCTCGGCCATTTCTGTGCCTGTGATTTTACCTTGTGGAATTTCTTTCCGGCCTTGACGAACGGCTTTTCACTGCGTCCACCGCCTGCAACGATTCCAATTGTTGCGCGGCAGTCATCATTGAACCACTTGTGCTTACCGCTTGGCATCTTTATGCCAACGCGTCCGTCGTCGGATTTTCCGATGACCTGTGCCTGAACACCGCTTGAGCGGATGAACTTACCGCCGTCGTTTGGCCTTGCCTCGACGTTGCAGACATATGCTCCGACAGGGATGTCCTTAAGGCTGAGGGTATTTCCGTTCTTTACTCCTGCTTCAGGCCCCCATGCGATCTTTTCATTCACGCCCATGCCTTCTGTAATGAGCATGAAGATTTTCTTGCCGTCTTCAAGTTCGACTTTTGCAATAGGTGCATGGCGTGCGGGGTCATGTTCAATGTCTATGATTTTGCCCCTGATTGTTTCTTTCACATTGCCCGGGTGCTTAAGGGCTGCCTTATACTTGTGCGAGGGTGCACGGTATGTCGGGCCTCCGCGTCCACGGTTCTGTGAGATAATACGTTTTCCCATTTACACCACCTTACATGATTCCAAGCCTGCTGAGGATCTCCTCGCCGGCTTTTTCGTTCTCGAAGCATACAATGGCTTTTTTCTGTCCTTTCATCGTCATCAGGGTCCTGACGGATTTGACTCTCTGGTCAAACATTCTCTCGATCTCTGATGCGATCTGTTTTTTGGAAGCTTTGTTGTCCACGATGAACTGAAGTTTGCCTTCATATTCCATGGCCATGGAAGCTTTTTCTGAAACATACGGATGTTTGATTATCATTTCACATCTCCCCCAGTTTGTTTATTGCTGAGACTGTCCAGACAGTAAGTCTTCCCGCCTGCGTTCCTGGTGCCAGAAGTTCGACGTTAAGCTTTTCAACGGTTGCAATATCGACGCCTGCAAGGTTCTTACCAGCGATAAGCTGCTTGTCGCCTGTTACAATAAGAAGGCTTTTTCTCTGTTTGTAACGTCTTCCACGAAGCTTTCCACGTCCTGCACGAACTTTCCTTGAGTTTCTTGCACGAACAACGTCTTCGTAGAGCCCTGCCGCCCTGAGTGCTTCTGAAACTTCCTTTGTTGTTTTAAGGTCTTCAAAAGCGTCTTCAAAGATTACAGGTACATTCCCTTCAAATATGTGACCCCTTGCAAGAACAAGTTCCTCGTTTGTGGTTGCAGCGACTGCCGATCTCATCGCTTTTCTCTTTTCCTGCTTGTTGATCTTCTTTACAAGGATCTTTTCCACTTTCGGGGGGTGTGCTGCACGTCCGCCGACAGCCTGTGGTATTCTTGCGACACGTGAACCGTTTTTGATTCTCGGAACCTGTGCAACTCCACGTCCACTTCCCCATGATGCTGCAGAAGTCTTCATTCCTGCATATGGATTTGTTCCATGGGGCTGGTAGCGCATGCTCTGGATTGAAATTACCGCTCTTTTAATAAGGTCGGGACGATATTCCTCGTCGAAAATAACCGGAAGCTCTATTTCGCCTGCTTCCTTTCCGTCAATTGATTTAATTTGTGCTTTCATCGTCTATTTCACCCCTGCTTGCTCATTGTGCTGACGAAGTTTATCGACGGTTCACGGAAGACATGCTCTCCCTGGCGTATTGCCGGGCGGATCCTGATAAGGCGCTTTGTTGGTCCCGGGATCGAACCCTTAATTAAGACATATCTTCCTCTTACAAGCCCGTAATGGAGGAAACCGCCCTCTGGGTTGATCTCTTCTGGGTTTTCACCGATCTTAAGGATGCGCTTGTTGAATTCAGTCCTCTGCTGGTATCCCATCTGTCCCATCTGGGGGACCTGCCATCTTACGTGGTGGGGTGTCCATGGTCCGAGGTTTCCGATATGGCGCTTCTTCTTTCCGCGTGAGTGCTTGCGCTTTCTTACCTGAATTCCCCAGCGTTTTACTGCACCCTGGGTTCCCTTACCTGTGGTAACGGCTGTAACATCGATGTACTGTCCTGTATTTGCGACATTCTCTATTGCCACTTCCTCTCCAAGTTTGGAAATTCCGAAATCAAGGCGTGTTTTTAGATCTCCGCCTGCAATGCGAACCTCCATAAGTTCAGGCACTTTCTTTGGAACGCCTGTGAGCTGCTCGGGCTGGGTGTACATTATTGCAAAAATGTCACTTACTATGCCGTCTTCAATGCCTTTGAGGATCTTTTCCTTCTGTTCTTCGGCATTGTGCTTCTTTGGGATCTGTGTGGCACGTGAGACAATCTCGTCAATATTGTCCGACCATACTTCGGCAAATGCTTTCTTGCCGTATGTATCGCTTGAGTAAGCACGGACAGCGATGACTTTCATCTGGGGGATTTCTATTACAGTAACCGGTACTGAAATTTCCTTGCCCTCAGATGGACTGTTCTTGTGGTCATCGATCATAATGACGTGTGTCATACCCACTTTATAACCTGCATAACCCTGAAAAGTCGGCTCTCCTTCGTAGGAAGGCCATGAGTGGTACTTGGGTACCTGGCTCTTTGCCCTTTTACGCGGGCTGTATGCAAGTGATCCTCTGCGTGGTCTGGTTTTTCCAGGCATTTATCAATCAGTCCTATTTTGTTCTTTGAACGATTTTCCCGAGAAATCCGTTACGGATTTCGGCCGGACTAAAAGGATTCCGGTCTTTTGAATCTGAGAATGACCATAACTGCAACAGATTGTATATCTGCTCCTTACCAGCCTGAATGCTTCACATATTGTGAATCATATCTTCTGCGCCAGACAGTTCTTTCCTGTTATGGAAAATTCTCTCTCTAAGATTCTGACCATTTTGTGCGCTATCCGTTCAGGATACCGGGCCGAATTTCTTCGTCCACCCAAACGCATTTATCAGATCCTACTTTGTCAGCCGGACTGTCAGCCTTGCTGGCTGAGAAGTCCTTCCTCGGCAATCTCCGGACCGCAAGCGGTATCCGGGCAACCACAGGGTTTTTTTCCTACTTATTGAGAGTTAATAAAACTCTCTTAAGAGCAGGGTTTGAAAATCCCATAATGGATTCCTAAATATTTTTTCTAAGATAATATAAATGTATTTAAAAAAGGTCCGGATGATGATTTCTCTCTTTGGTAACAATGAATGTGCAGTTCTGTTTTTCATGACATACTGATCTGTTGCGATCCGGCTGAAATTGATTGGTTTGAGGTGACTATCCTATGAAAACATCTCCATCTTCGTTGATATAGATCTCAATGACCTCTTTTATATACCGGCCCCTGAATTTCTCCGGATTTGATTCGCGCATCTTATTTATAAGTGATATTGTATCGTATTGCACTTTGATTCCAAGAGTTTCCGCCTCAGAAAATATCTTCTTTACGGCCTCCAGTGAGTCTGTCCCTTTATCTATTGTACACAGGTGAGTTGTATCAAGTGTGTATAGAAATTCCAGTGTTTCTCTGGCTTTTTTTATATTTTCTGTCGCAGCCTTCTCAATAGTGCAAATATTTGCTTTGGATGTGTGGATGATGTCGGCTATCTGCTGCTGGGTCAGACCCTGCTTTCTATACCTCAACACCTCTTTTTGCCTGTCAGTCAGTAGAGTGTCTTTCATCATTATGGTTATATGTTTCAATTAATTTAAACACTTTTCGTTAACCGGTTCTTAACAGAAATAATAAATTCTTTTATTATCATGCCTCTTCTCAATTCTGGATTTTAAGAATTTGAATATCTCCATCGCTATGAGTATCGCGGAGGATATAACCAGCAGAGACAGCCAAATCCTTAGATCAACAGGACCGATACTGAGCAGATCCTGCATGAATGGTGTCATCATTGCGATAATATGTATTCCCTGTGCTGCAAATATACCAAATATCAGGTAGTAATTATTGCTGAGAGGATTCTTAAACAGGGATCTCTGCTCTGAGCGGCAGTTTAGTGCATGGAAATTTTCAAGCAGAACCATCAGAAGTACAAGGACATTTCGTGCTTCGGGTTCATTCCACCCCTGCATCATCAGCCAGAAGTAGGTTGAAAAGGCTATTAGACCAATTATTGTTCCTGAAAGGATAGTCTCCTGGATCATAAGCGGATTGAACACTCCCTCCTTCGGGTCCCGGGGTTTCTTTTTCATCGTACCCTCTTCACCTTTCTCAAAGGCCAGAGCAATATCCTGTATTCCGTTTGTAACCAGGTTCAGCCATAATAGCTGTACTGCAAGAAGCGGAAGAGGAAGTCCGGCCAGCAGAGCCAGAATAAAAAGTACAATCTCCGCAAAACCCGTGGAGATTAGCAGGTAGGTAACCTTCCTTATATTGTCATACGCGAACCTTCCCTCCTCAATCCCTGCAACTATAGAGGAGAAGTCATCGTCCGTAATTATCATCGATGCCGTATCCTTTGTTACGTCGGTCCCCGAACCCATGGCAACACCTATATTTGCCTTTTTGAGTGCAGGTGCATCGTTTACACCGTCACCGGTGACGGCAACGAAATGGCCGCTCTTTACCATCGCATCGACAATCTGCAGTTTCTGTACAGGGCTCACGCGGGCGAATATCCGGCTTTCCCTGATCTTTTCAAAAAATTCAGGCGGACTGGAAGATTCAAGCCTTTCAAGCATGTCCCCGGTGACAATTTTTGATTCGTCACCGGAAAACCCAATCTCACTGGCGATTGCAAATGCGGTGTCCGGGTGATCACCTGTAATCATTGCAACCTCCACCCCGGCTTCCCTGCACATACCAACAGCCTCCCCGACGCCGGGACGTATGGGGTCGATGAATCCGGCAACGCCAAGATAGGTTAAGGGGATCTTCGCAGTCGCAAGCTCGATTCCTTCCTCAGGCATCTCATCTATCGTTCCTTCTGCAAATGCAAGCGCACGATAACCGTTTTTAGTAAGCATTGCAAGCATAGAGACTGCCGTTTCCCTGTCAAAAGGAACAGCTCCTTCTTCAGCCGGGATATCACTGCAATATTTTGATAAAACCTCAAAAGCTCCTTTTACTGCAACTTTTATTCTGCCGGAATCGTCTGTGTAATATACTGCCGAGTACCTTCTCTCTGGCTCGAAAGGAACAGTTGCCTTTATCTTTATACTGTTATGTATGGCATCCGGATCAATTCCAGCCTTGTATGCAAACGAAAGGAGTGCAACATCCATCGAATCGCCGTTAAAGACCCATTCATCATCGTCTTTGTATAGGCTTCCTTCATTGCAGATCACGCCGGCGACAGACAGTCTTTGCAGGCCCGGATCAACACCATGATCAGGTATGCTCCCTTCCGCGGGGATCACCTCTCCTTCTTCAGTATATCCCGCACCTGTCACATTATAGACTGTTCCCCCGGGAAGGATCAGCCTCCTGACAGTCTGCTCGTTTACTGTAAGAGTCCCTGTCTTGTCTGTTGCAATCATTGTGCAGCTGCCAAGGCTCTCGACTGCTGCAAGGCGCCGGACAATAACGTTTCTCCTGCCCATCCTGATCAACCCGATAGAAAGAGCGACAGTTATTGCAACAGGCAGACCCTCAGGAATTGCCGATACTGAGAGGGCTACTGCGAGGAAGAACACCTCTGTCGGAGAAGCGCCCTGTGACACCATAATAACAGCCATCAGGATACATGCGAATATTACGAGAATTCCGATATTCCTGGAGAGTTTCTCCATTCTTATCAGGAGTGGTGGTTTTGTGAACCCGGTCTCTGCAACCGCCTTTGCGATGTTCCCTACCTCGGTCGAGATTCCGGTCGCGGTTACAACACCTTCTCCCCTTCCGTTTATCACCGTGGTTCCACCAAAGGCCATATTTTTTCTCTCGCCAAGGGGGGCGCCGCTGTCAAGGACAGTTATTGCCTTTTCTACCGTAACTGACTCCCCGGTCAGTAGCGACTCATCGATGTTCAGTTTAGAGGCGTGAACCAGGCGGATATCTGCAGGTACACGGTTTCCGGATTCGAGCATCACGAGATCGCCGGGAACAAGATCGGCGGCATTTATACTGATCTCTTTACCGTCCCTCCTGACAACTGCCTTTATCCGGAGCAGGCTCCGGAGTTTGTCTGCACCCTGCTCGGCTTTCCATTCCTGAAACATTCCAATTACCGCGTTCAGCAGAACCACAGCAAGAATAAAGAAACCATCCTTAAAATCACCCAACAGAAAAGAGACCAGGGCTGCGATGAGTAGTATGTAAATCAGCGGACTCTTGAACTGGTGAATAAAGATCGTGAGAATTCCCGGGGTTTTTCTGTCAGGCAGGCTGTTGGGGCCGAACTGCTGGAGACGCATGGCCGCTTCTTCTGAAATCAGGCCGCCCGGACCTGTGATGAGCCTCCCATATACCTCATCTATCGGGAGATGATGCCAGTGAATCGGGGTTTCTGTGCAGGGGTCCACCATAATATAATTCTTTAGACCGTTTTTTGAATAATATTATGCAACCCATGCCAGGTTTTCAGAATAATTCCCTCATTTTTTATATATTGCAGCTACTGTTCAAAAAAGACATGTGAGGTATTTTATACAGGCTTTACCTGCCGGAAGATCATTCCGAAACGATGCCGCTTCCTGTTAAGGCTGATAATTGATATTAATTCAAAATCTTTATTATCAGACCAGATGAATCTTAAAATGTTCTCAAATTTGAGAGGTATAGAACATGGTAGTAAAAGTTGGAGTTGCAAAATTAGGCAACATTGCAAGTGGCGTAATGGTCGAGCTTCTGCTCGATGAGCGTGCAGATCGTACAGATATGCAGACATTTATGGCAACAAGCGGAACAAAACTCGAAGTTGAGGATGTAGACCGCGTTGTCAGCAACCTTATCGCATACAAGCCGGACTTTGCAATTGTCGTATCACCAAACGGCGTGCTTCCCGGACCTACAGGTGCACGTGAGGCATTAAAAGCAGCAGGCATCCCTGTTGTTGTTATCACAGACGATGTTACCACAAAGAAAGAATGGGCAGACCTGAAAGAGAGCGACTTCGGATACATCATCCAGAAGGCAGACTCTATGATTGGTGCACGCCGTGAATTCCTTGACCCGACAGAAATGTCCGACTACAATGGTAACCTTGTAAAAGTACTCACAGTTACAGGTGCATTCAGAAAGATGCAGCTTGCACTTGATGAAGTGATCGACCAGGTAAAGGAAGGCAAATCAGGTGCAGACCTTGTGCTCCCGAAGATTGTCATGACAGCAGACAAGGCAGTCAAAGACGAGTTCACAAACCCCTATGCGTACGCAAAAGCACGCGCAGCATTTGAGATTGCAGCAGCAGTGGCAATGGTCAATGTTAAGGGATGTTTCATGACAAAGGGATATGAGAATTACGTTCCTATCGTTGCATCTGCACATGAGATGATGCGCTCTGCAATGATCCTTTGTGAAGAAGCACGTGAGATTGAGAAAGGCTGTGACGGTGTTGTGAGAAAGCCACACAAGAACGATGGCACACTTGTCTCCAAGACCGCTCTTATCTCAAAGCCCGAGTAAATTAAAATAGAAATTTAATCATTTTTTTAAAATTAAGACTAATTCAATAAGATCAATTTAGTATCTGATATTGTGACTGTCCCGGAAAACCTGATAATAATCCAGTGATATACATTTAATGATGAAAATTCGATACATTCCTGTATTTTTTATTATAATTATAATGATTTGTACATCATCAGGGTGTACAGACTCTGTTTCCGGAAATGATCCGGATGTGGTGGAGATGCCTGTAATTACTGTTGAAAGCCGGAATTATACATTGGCCGAACTTGATTCTTTTGTTCAAAACGCTACAGATTTTGCAAGGAAAGCGGGTAAGCAGGCAGCATCTGCCGCGTTCAGTGATCCTGAAGGGGATTACGTCGACGGGAACCTATATATCTACGGACTTGATTATGAGGGTAAATATCTGGCTCATCCTTTCAGACCCGACCTGACAGGTTCTGAAGGAATAAACAGGACAGATGCCAATGGAATGCGTTTTGTTGAGGCCTGTCGTGATGTCGCTGAGGCAGGCGGTGGATATATCCTGTATACATACCCGGATCCTGCGGATGAAATGAAATCCGGAGAAAAACTTGGACTGATCTATCCGGTTGATAATGAATGGTGGATAGGTTCAGGTATTTATCTTGATGATCTTGTTGATGAGAACGGTTCGACACCCTTCGATCTTGCATATGTAAAGGATTTCGTTATCAATGCCTCATATTTTGCTGAATCTGTATCAAAAGAGGATGCTGTTGTAGAATTTTCCAATTCAAGAGGAGAATACTTTGATTTTGACAACGGGATGTATATCATTGCGATAGATTATGAGGGAAACGTCATCGCCCATCCTGTATCTCATGATATTATTGGTGAAAATATCTATGATAATGAGATGAAGTACGGGGTTAAAAGTATTCAGAGAGCATCCGAAATTGCACGCAATGGTGGAGGATTCATCATCTACAGCTATGATAATGATTATGGTGATCTTGAACAGAGCCTGAACTATATTATGCCGGTTGAGAAGGATGATTACTGGATTATCAGCTCCGGTATTTCTTTGAGTGATCTTACCAGATAAAGATCAACCGGTTACTTTTTTTATAATAAAGCAATTTCAAATTGTATGCAAAGGGATGAAGCCATAGCTCTGTTAAAAACCCATGTCAGAAATGAGGGACTGATAAATCATTGTATTGCAACGGCAGCGGTAATGAAGGCTGTTGCCTCCAGAATGGGAGAGGATGAGAACAAGTGGGAATCGATTGGGATTCTGCATGATATTGATTATGAAGAAGTCAACGGTGATATGAGCCATCATGGGTCCAATGGATATAAGATTCTTATGGATGTAGGAGTCGGGGAAGATATTGCCGGCCCTGTGAAGAGGCATAATTATGAATTATGCTGGGATTCTGATACTCCTGTTGACATTGCACTTACAGCATCGGATAACATATCAGGTCTTATTATTGCCTGTGCGCTTGTTAAGGGTGGTGATATTTCTGCAGTGACTGAAAAGACAGTCAGAAAGAAGATGAAGGATCGTTCATTTGCCGCGGGCTGCAACCGGGAGAGAATTAAGATGATTGAAAAATTCATTGAACTTCCTGAGTTCTATAATATTGCCATAGAGGGAATGAAGAATATAAAAACCGAACTAGGTCTTTTCTGAAGTCCGGTTATTGTCCGGGACAAACAGTGCAAAAAGGAGTGCTGCGATAAGGAGGATTATCGAGAAGGTGTAAACATAAGGCATCGCCGATGAAAATGCAGATGCTGAAACCTCATTAATTGCAATTTTTTCAGTGTTTATTATTGCATCTGACATTCCTGACTGAAGAACCAGTGTATAGAGCGCTGTTCCAAGGCTCATTCCTATATAAAATACCAGATTGCTAATTGCAGATCCTGTAATCTCCAGTCCTTTCGGGCTGTGTTCAATTATTCTGCTCGCTCCCGAGCTCGCAACGGCTCCGATTGAAATACCGAAAAGAATGAGCGCGATTACCATGTAGATGATCTGTCCGGGGTTTGTGAGAGAAAACAGGAAAACTGCAAATGCGGTTATTCCTATGAATGCAGATATGGAACAGACCATTCTGTTGCCTTCATAATCCGAAAGCAGCCCCCCGGCAGGTCCTGCGATGATCATTATCATGGGAGGTATCAGCAGGTAGAGGCCTGAGATATCCGGAGTGAAATCCAGGACCTTTTCGAGATAGAATGGGAGGACAAGCTCAATTCCTCCTAGTACAATCTCAAATAATAGCAAAAACAACGTTGAAAGTAAAAATGCACCGGAAGAGAATATGGACGTATCCAGTATTGGATCTCCTGTTTTCCTCTCCCATGCAATAAATACGGTCAGGGATATTGCAGATATAATCGCGACAATAATAATTGTCATAGAAGACCATCCGAATTCACTGCCCTTTGTAAGAATGAACAAAAATGATGCCATAAAAAGGGACATATACAAAAGCCCTCCAAAATCGAAACCACTGGAGACCTTTTCATGGGTATATGGTTTCAGGCATAGGAATGTCAGGATCAGTCCGGTGATCCCGATTGGAATATTAATATAAAATATCCAGTGCCAGGAGATAAAATGCGTAATATATCCTCCTATGGCAGGCCCTGCTGCGAGGGCAAGTCCTCCTGCCCCCATTATTATTCCTAGTGCACGCCCTCTTGTCTCAGGTGAGAACCCTGTTGCGACCTGTGCGGGGACTGCTGCTGCCATCATGGCCCCTCCTGTTGCCTGAATGAACCTGAAAAGTATTAGTACCTCTATTGTTCCTGATATGGCACAAAGGTAAGATCCGACAGTAAAGAGGAGAAAACCTGCGAACAGGATCCTTCGCGTGCCTTTCGTTTCGATAATTTTTGCAAAAGGCAGCAGGAGACAGCTTATGGTCATGAAATAGATCATTGGGATCCAGGATGCTGTTCCCAAATTGACATTGAAGTCGGATGCAATTGTCGGTAGGGATATATTGAGTGCAGTTCCGTCGATTAGCTCTATTGCAGTTGCGAGGGACAGAAGAAAAAGAAGGGGCCAGTAACCTTTTTCAGATGTCTTATCTCCTGAACTGATATTCATTTATTTCGCCTGCCCGTAATGTATGAATTTAAAAGATTATTATCTGCCGTATCTCTCCCTTATCATTTCAGGAACAGTCATTATGACCGGTTCAAAATGAAGTCTCTCCATAAAGGCTGAGTCTGTGAAGGACATGGGATTTGGATCAATCCTTGCAATCATGGATATATGGGCCCTGAAATAACTCTCATGACCGGATTTTCCAAATCTTATTGACATATTGAATGCATGATTGCCTGCCTTTTGATAGATTCCGATCACTTTTTTTATTCCTGCCGATGCTTCCGGAATGAACTCCCTGAACTCTTCAAAAGAGCAGATGGGGAGATAACCGCGGATCTCTTTTTCTCCTATGGGAACGGGATTTGCACACCAGACTATTTCGTCCCCAAAGAGATACCTCTCTGATTCTTTTTCAGATTCACTTAATTGCTGCCAGTAATTTTTCCCTTTTTTCTGAAAATATTCTCTGGATTTCTCAATATAGAGGGAGTTTAAATATGTCGGCACTCTCCCGGAAAATCCCTGAAGGTGTGGATGGATCATACTTGCACCTGCTGATGTGAGGTAGTTCCAGTTTATTGAATTATAATCCTCTTTTTTGTAGAGCCCATCATACTGCCCTCTTAATGAATCAGTTATCTGATTTTCTGTGATTTCTCCCGGGTAATGCTTTCTGGTCATTACAGTTACAATATGGTTTTCTCCAAACGGGAATGAATTTGGGAATGTAACGCTTTCACCGGTTTTTATTCTCTTACCGTTGTCAAAACATGGAGTCATTTTTTCAATATTGTCAGGACAAAACGGACAGGTTTCACTTCCGGTGAATGTAACGGGCTGTATAAAATGATTCAGGTTTCTTTCTTCTCTTGAAGGATTAATCCTGCACCTCAGGCCGGTCAGTTTATCTTTCCTGAATTCTGTATTTTGCCCGTGAAGGTTAATTCTGGTTATTGAAAACATAAAAGCCTCAGTACTCTATTCTGCAGTCTGCAGAAACGCCCTGATTTAAAAGATGTACTGAAAACAAAAAAAATTTTGGTATATTGTCCGGTTTTAATTAGACAATGTACTTTCCGAGAAGGCGGATGGAGTTTGTCATGTCCGGTCCGAGTGGTGAACCGAAGATGATCTGGGTAACTCCTGATGCTGTGAGGTTGTCACATTTCTCCTTAACCATCTCAGGTGTACCGGCAATTGTGAATGCATCGATCTCGCCGTCGCCAACAAGGCCGCCTACTGCTCCAAAGTCAAAGCGTGCAAGTGCCTCTTTGATCTTTGCTACGTTGTTCAGGTCAAGGCCGTGGCGTTCGAGAAGTGCGGGTGGTGAACCTGCTGCGATGAATGCTGCAACGATCTTTGCTGCATTGCGTGCCTTCTTCTCGTTCTGATCGATTGACATTGCAGTGTATGCGCCGACGTCGAACTTCTTGAACTTCTTCTCGTCAACTTTATCGCATGCCTCTTTGATCAGCGGAATTGCGATTTCAAAGTCCTTGGAGTTTGATGCGTTGATAAGCGCCCCATCACCGATCTCTCCGGCGAGCTGAAGCATCTTTGGTCCCTGTGCACCGATGTATGTCGGGATCTGCTTCTTCTTTGGCGGAAGTTCAACACCTGTAAGTTTTGCTCCGTCGTAGTCGAAGAACTCCATGTTTCCGGTCTTCTTTACTTCTTCACCTGCACAAAGTGCCTGGATCTGCTGGACACCTTCCTTCAGACGTGCAACGGGTTTTACAGGGTCGATTGCAAGCTTTGGGAGTGTTGACAGATCGCCCGGTCCGATACCGAGAACTGCGCGCCCTTCTGAAATCTCGTTCAGTGTGCACATGAATGATGCAATGGCTGCAGGGGTGTCTGTGAATGTGTTCATGATACCCGGTCCCATCTTTAGGCTTTCTGTCGCCTGTGCAATTGCTGCAAGGGTTGGGTAGCAGTGGCGGTTATTGTAGTGGTTTGTAATCCACGCATAATCAATATCCTTGTTTTCTGCGAGTTTACAGTACTTTACCACCTGCTTTACGCTGATGTTTCCTGGTACAAATTCTATTCCATAACTCAAGGTATGTTCACCTCAAATAGAGTATTATCGTCGGGAGATTTAAAAACATTATCATTTTGTTGTATTATCCTTCTGATTTGGATAATTGTCTGGTAAAGAGATTTTTCATTTATTAAGATAGCTGAAT
>JAFGKW010000034.1 GCA_016928355.1 Methanomicrobiaceae archaeon | reverse complement strand
TTGAGGAATACATCCCGGCGCTTGAGGAGGTTCCGGAGGAACTTACCACATCTTAATTTTTGGAGTTAGTTTATGGGGATACAGGGGGGAGAAAAAAAGAATTATTAGCCGTAATCTTATTGCTTGCAGTAATAATTGCAGGTTTTATTATTCTGGAGCCCCCTTTGCACTTGATATCCAGCTGCCCGAAGCTCCGGCTTTAGCGGAAAAAAATACTGGAAGATTATGGGGGCCTCCCGGAAGATGCAAAACTATTCCTTGTGGATGAGGTTTTCCTGAAAACCTATAATGGTTGCTGTAATGATAATGTTTGTTTTCCTGCAACACATCTTTTAACATTAAATATAAACCAGCGGATTTTGGAAATATCTTCCCCATAGGACTGTATTTTACATCTCCAGACGCCGGTCGAGCGTCCGGAGAGCATCGATGATCGTCTCTGCCTGAGGCTTCATAATTGCAACAGGGATATCCACAACACGCTCGATTATTGAGGCAAGTATCGGTGCGCAGACGATCCCGAGCGCACCCTCCTTCTCCGCCTTTACTGCAGAGACAATGCACTCTTCCATCGTATATGCAGGATAGCCGCGGACCATTACCCTTTTTGCTCCCACATCGATCCGGCTTGCCTCAATGTCGTCAAGAAGAAATTTAGCCGCGATTACAGCAACGAAATCATTGTCAGAAGGCTGAAGTGCATTCACAATCGCCTGAACGGTTGAAAACCGCGGATCACGCTCACCCGAAGTGATCTTGTAAAGTGTTGCAGCAGGAACCCCGGCCCTGTCTGCAAGCTCACGGATGCTTACACCCTTCCTGTCAATCTCATCCTGGAGAGCCCTTTTAAATCCTACCTGAAAGATTCGCTGCGAGAACATATGACACAATTAAGAAAACAGATATAAATAATATTTCCTAAAAAGGAAAAAACCGGTTGAAAAAAAAGGGAATCAGTCAATATAAAAATCGAGATAATCACCGACAGGTTTCAGTCTTCCGCCCCAGAACCCGGAGATATCCCTGCAGATTGCTGAGAGAAGACGCATTGCAGCATCATAATCCTTCATCATTCCTTCTCCGGCAAGTTCCCTGCAGGCCTCAAGGACAACTACTGCCGGCAGAATATCTGCACCGCTCTTCAGGGCCTCATTTATTGATGATTCAATCCCCGGCAGTTCTTCGGCAGGTGAGATCTTCATCTCGATATATTCTTCTTCGCATAGAGAACCCCCATCTGTTCCCCGGAGCTCCATCATCGCTTCTCCGCATATCATACAGGTTTCTGACATAATTTTTTTCCATTAATTTACGCTGCCATAACTTTCAGATCTCCCGAAATACAATGCTAAATTGTAATGAATCAAATATAAAAGATATAACCGGAGCCATTTAGAGGATATAACCGGGTGGTTCAACGGCCATTTATACAAATGTTTTAAAAATATAGCAATTTTTCTCAATAATCCAATATACTTCGAATAAAATTTCCTCAAAGTATCAATAAATCAGCTTTAATGATACATATTAAGAAATATCACACCAATAACCAGTACATGCACCCCCGGACAATAGAAGAGATCACAATATTACCCGGCAAAAACAGGAGCGGGAATATCGAGAACTTCAGCTCAATAACCATCCGCCCCGGCGATACGATATCCATAGTGGGGCCTACGGGCTCCGGAAAGAGTGCACTGGTGAACGATATAGAGATCTTTGCGCATGGCGACACGGTGACAGGAAGGACGATCCTGGTGAACGGTGAGCAGGCACCGGAGGACTTCGTCCGGGACCCGGCAAAAAAGCCAGTTGCACTCATAACCCAGAATACAAAATGCCTCGCAGACATGGCAGTGGAAGACTTTCTTGAGATGCATGTAAGATCGAGAAAAATGACCGATGAAAGGATCGTCGAAAAGACGATCGCACTTGCAAATGAATTTACAGGTGAAAAGATCCGGCCCGGTGTCCGGATGACCTCCCTTTCGGGAGGGCAGACGAGATCCCTGATGGTGGCAGACGCGATAATTATCTCGAATGCACCGATTATTCTTCTTGACGAGGTCGAAAATGCCGGCATATTCAAAGAAAAGGTGATTGAATGCCTGAGAACTCATCAAAAGGCACTGATCTTCGTCACGCATGACCCGGTCGTCTCCCTGCTGTCCGCAAAGAGGATTGTGATGAAGAACGGTGCGGTGGAATGCATCCTTGAACCGGGGGACGAGGAGAAAGAGGCACTTGCAGAGATCATCAGGATGGACCAGACATTCTGCAGAATGCGTGAGCTAATCCGTGCAGGAGAGATCATCAGGAGCGTAAACCCCGTATGAAACTGATCGTAATCGCAGGACCCCCGTCAGCAGGAAAGACTGCGGTCGTCAAACAGGTAATCAAAAGATATTCAGGTGAGAAGAGGTGTGCATACCTGAAGATCGACGTAGTAAGGGCCTTTGAGGATGAAGAGCTTGCCGCTGAGTTCGGCATTCCCACAAAGAAGGTCTACTCCGGAGATGTCTGTCCGGACCATGTCGGAATACTGGTAATGAAAGATGCAATCGGATGGGCCGCGTCAGAAAGGGCCGATATATTCATAGTCGAAAGCGCCGGACTTTGTCTCCGGTGCTCACCTTTTACAACACAATCGCTTGGAATCGTTGTTCTCAGCGCAATCTCGGGTGTAAATACCCCGCTCAAGATGAGTGCAATGCTTGCACTTTCAGACATTGCCGTCGTCACAAGGACAGACCTCGTATCACAGGCAGAAAAGGAGGTCTTCAGGGAGAAGATCCGTGAGGTTAACGAAGGGCTCGACATAATCGAGACAAATGCCGTCCAGGGGACAGGCCTGAGGTATCTCTTCAGGGCGATCGACGAACAGGCTGAGATCTCCGACCCGGAGAAGATCGTCCTGAAAGGTGCGCCACCGCTCGGGGTCTGCACAATATGCGTGGGAAAGAAGGAGATCGGCTGGCAGAATCACTTTGGCGTGATCAGGAAACTGGAAGGGGCGGACTTCCTCTTCAGGGGAGACTAAATCCATGAAGGATACAGGCGGATGGATACCGCCGGGAAAGAACTGCGGTGCATGCGGGGCGCCGACCTGTGAGGAATTTATCCTCCTTCTTGAGAAAGGCAAAAAAGAGAGAGGCGACTGCCCTTTCTTCACCGGCAAAAAAGCCGCTGCAGCCTCTCCCGGAGAACTGACTGCAAACTACGACGAAAGCGATATACTGGGGGAATCTTATGACTTCATTCTCCACCCGCTTCCGGGAGAGCCGTCGGCAAGGAAGATAGTTCTCCCCTTCAGGCCTGACATGACAGAAAAGCTCGAAATCGGGAAAGGTGATCTTGTCCTCGGCAGGCCAATGGGTGCCGGATGCCCTGTACAGCATGTTCTCTCGGTTATCGAGGCGGATTACCTGACCGGGCTTCTCACATGTCATGTTATATCACCGCTCCTGGCAAGAGAGAGAAGTGATGAAGTCAAAACGGTCTCTGCCTACCATATAATCGGATTCGAAGGTATAGCACAGACAGTGAACAGGGAACCGGTATTCGGCAGGAGGCAGAGGTTCCTCCCCGGATTCTGCATGATGTATCTCGCCCATACCGGCGTTGTCAATATGGTGCTTGAGAACAGTTATGGTACACACACGAGGGTGGAGGATATCAGGATATGGTAAAAACCGTCGATGAGATAAACCAAAAGATCAGAGAAGGAAACACGGTCGTTTTCACTGCACAGGAGTTCAAAAAGAAGATCCGCGACGGTGAGATTCTCACCCCTGAAGATGTGGATGTTGTAACATGCGGTACATGCGGAGTTATGTCCGGAACAATGGCCATTCTCTCCGTCACTGTGGCAGAACCCGGGGCCTTCAGAAGGGCGGATTCAATTTCCTTAAACGGCGTTCCTGCATTCCCCGGCCCGTGCCCAAACGAAGGTCTCGGGCTTGTGGACCTTGTCGTGTACGGGACATCCCATGCATCTTCATCTTACGGCGGCGGGAATCTCTTCAGGGACCTCGCCGATGAGAAAGAGATCGAGGTCGTCGCAGAGTCCGGAGGAAAGACCTTTGAAGCCACAATATACGGCGACGAACTTCCATATGCAAAGATGATCACGTCAAGGAGTGCCTTTAAGAACTATTCGGCGTTCGTAAATGCATTCCCTGATCCGGTCAGTACGATATTCTCCGTTACGCCTCTGTCAGGGGGGCTTTCACAGGCGACGGTCAGCGGGTGCGGGGAGATCAATCCGCTGCAGAACGACCCGGAGATTAGATTCCTGAAATCCGGTGCAAAGGTCCTTCTCAACGGTTCAGACGGAATAATCCTCGGGGAGGGGACGAGGAGCAGCCCGGATAAACCAAACCTCTCAGTCTCCGCGGATATGAAAGATATGATGCCTGAGTTTATGGGCGGTTTCAGGACATCGGCGGGACCGGAGTGCATAACATCCATAGGGGCGGCCATACCTGTCCTCGACGAGAGATCCATCCACCACCTCTCGGTACTCGACGGAAATATTCCCCTCCCGGTCGTTGATGTCTTTGACAGGAAGACACTCGGCTTCTCGGATTACGGGAGAATCTGGCAGGATACCGATCACCGAATTGCCGCAAACCCGATGAACTGCCTCTTCTGCGGGGAGTGTCCCGCACTTATGCAATGCCCCACAAATGCGATCATGCCAGGCGGAGGGGTGATATCTTCTAGATGCGTTAATTGTGGGACATGCCTTTCGAGCTGTCCCGGAGAAGTCTACTCTATGAATACAGGTTCAGTCTTCATCGATGGAAAAGAGATTCCGGTGGTCCTTCGCCAGTCGGACAGGAACAGGGGAGAGAAGATCTGCTCGGAATTAAAGCAGAGGATCGAGGACAGTTTATTCTTCATAGGAGGTGTCTGATACGGGAGATTACAAGCTCAGGTGCCCGGTATGCGGAAGAAACCCTGAAGACCACTACACCAATTCATGCATAGAGGGATGCAGCGGACTCATATATGCCGATTATTACGCAAAAAAACTCACCATCCGGGACTTTCCCGGAATATTCAAATATCACGACTGGCTTCCTGTTTCAGGCTGGACGGAGACTAGTGCATGCCCTGTAACCTATAAGAGCGACGGGCTCGCAGACCACCTCGGACTGGCTAACCTGTATGTCGCCTTCAATGGCTACTGGCCAGAGAAAGGGGCATTTATCCGGACCTGCTCTTTCAAGGAACTTGAGGCAGTCCCGACGATGCTGAGGATTAGCGAGAGGCTTGAAAACGGCATACTCCAGATATCATCTGCAGGAAATACGGGCAGGGCCTTTGCACAGATCTCGGCTGAGACCGGAGTACCCGTGATAATATCGGTACCTGAGAAGTCGGCCGGCAGCATCTGGACGACAAAAGAGTGCGATTCGGTCTTCCTCGTCACAATCGACGGGGACTATTCGGATGCGATCTCACTCGGAAACGAGCTCTGCTCCATCGAAGGCGTCATATCCGAAGGCGGTGCAAAGAATCCTGCACGAAGGGACGGGATGGGAACGGTGATGCTCGACGGAACTGTCACAATCGGGAGAATGCCGGACTGGTACTTCCAGGCTGTGGGAAGCGGAACAGGCGGAATTGCGGCATGGGAGATGGGAAAGAGGCTAATTGCCGACGGACGCTTTGGAAAACGCCTCCCACGCCTATTTCTCTCACAGAACAAACCTTTCACCCCGATGGTAAATGCATGGAAAGACGGAAGAAGAGAGATTGTCCCTGAGAAAGACATGCCAGGAGGGAAAGAGGCTGCAATGGAGGTATATGCAGGAGTGCTTACAAACAGGAACCCTCCCTACTCAGTCACCGGAGGACTCTTTGACGCACTCTCCGAAACCAACGGGATAATGACCGGAATTGAGAGCAATGAAGCAATAGAGGCCGGGAGAATATTTACTGAACTTGAAGGAATTGATCTAGATCCTGCTGCCGGGGTATGTGTTGCATCTCTGATTAAAGCAGCAGAGTCAGGAGTGGTCAAAAAAGACGAGACAATACTTCTAAACATCACCGGTGGCGGCTACAGGAGAGCAGCGGAGGATCTTGAGATGATCCCGGTAAGACCCTCTGCTGCACTTCCCGGATCTGGAGATATTGAGATGCTGAAAGAGCAGGTAAAGGAATGGATGAAGAAATATGCCTGAAAAGAAGATAGAATCGATACTAAAGGATGAAGGGATCGATTTCGTCGTATCCCTCCCGTGCGACAGGACGAAAGATCTCTGTGCACTGCTCAATAAGGACTTCCATTACGTAAATATCAACCGCGAAGAGGATGGTATAGGGGTCTGTGCAGGCCTTGCACTTGCAGGACGGAGGTTTGTCCTCCAGATGCAAAGCTCAGGGCTCGGCAATTCGCTCAATGCCCTGATGTCGCTCACTCACCTGTATGGCCTTCCGCTCCCTATAATTGCAAGCTGGAGAGGTGTCTACAATGAAAAGATCGCTGCACAGGTTCCATTCAACGCAAAAATTCCTGAGATGCTCGATGCAATGGATATCCCATATACAGTCATCGAAGATCATGAGGACCTTGAAAAGATCAGGGATGCGATAAGAATTTCCTTTGAAAAGGGAGAGATCCATGTGATTCTGATTCTCCCGAAACTCTGGGAAGAAAGCGATTACAGATGTGAAGAAAAGCCGTTCCCGCCCCGTGAAAGAGAGACCGACCTCCATTACAGACGTAAGTTTGCCGAGCCGGTTATGAACCGTTTGGAAGCAATCACGGTTATCGCAAATGAACTAAGCAAAGAAGCCGTGGTTGTGAATATCGGTGTCCCTTGCAAAGAGATGAACGCCGCCCGTGACAGGCCGGAGAACTTCTATATGCTTGGGAGCTACACACAGGCAACCCCGATTGGACTCGGGCTGGCTCTCGGGCAGGAAAAAGAAGTAATAGTAATCGACGGGGACGGAAGCCTCCTCGGGACCGCCATTCTTCCGGCAGTTGCGGCAGAAAAGCCCCGGAACATGACGATAATCGCGCTTGACAATGGGGCATTCGGCAGTACCGGAATGCAGCAGACCCATTCGTGGACTACCTGTGACCTCGAACTGATTGCAAAAGGAGCGGGAATTAAAAATACAGTCAAGACCGGATCCGCAGAGGAGCTAAAGGATGCATTATTAAAACGTGGCGAAGGCCCGTCTTTCATTCATGTTATAATCAAACCCGGAAATACGAATGCACCAAATCTCACACTCACCCCGGAAGAGATCAGGGACAGGTTTGTGGGATCGATTGAGAAGACAAAATAATTGCTTTTTTTGTAAAGGGCTTAAGCCCTCCATAATTAATAATTAAAATATGAACCCTATTTACGATTAAAGGGAGGGGGAATCCTCCCCTCGTTGCGATAAGTCGCAATCGGGGATGGGCGAGCATCCCTCTTGCTCCGAAAATATTACTTCAATCCACTTTCTTTTTCTTCTCCCGGTCGAGGCTACCCGGACGGGCAGCGTCCGGACCGGGTTATCGTGATTTCGAAAGTTCGCGTAGCGATACTTTCGTCCGGGTTGCCCCTTCAGGGGCATATGCCTTTCCGAAACAAAATATAAAAAATTACCAGAACTTCTCTTTTGAATATTCAAGAGCCCCAACCGCAGGCAGCTTCTTTCCTGTTAAGAACTCGATGCAGGCTCCGCCTCCGGTGGATATATGGCTGAATTTGTCGTCAACGCCCATCTTCTCAATGACCGCCGCAGTATGCCCTCCGCCTACAACCGAAAAATCCGCATTCCCTGATGCCCTGATCAGCTCATAAGTCCCTGCGGCAAAAAGGTCGTCCTCGAATATACCTGCAGGACCGTTTAATACGACAGTCCCCGAGGATGATATGATATCTGTCAGCCGGGCCAGGGATTCGATCCCGAGATCCATAATCCCTTTGTCCTCCGGGATGCTGCCGACCGGGTATTCAACCCTTTCACCGTCCTCTTTGACTGCGACATGATCCGGCGTAATTATTCTGTCGGCATATTTTTTGAGGAGTTCTGCCGCAATGCTGATCTCCTTATCATACCCGAGTGAGTGAACAAGGTCAGTCGAGGGCTTTCCAATCTTCTTCCCTTCGGCGAGGTAAACGACATTTGCAACAACCCCGGTAAATATAATTTTATCCGCTATACCTGCCTCAAGAGCGTTCTTTGCTACTGCAAGAGAATCGTCGACCTTGGTTCCGCCGAGGACGAAAATGACAGGCTCGGGTGCATCGGTCAGTACTTTGGAGAGAGTGGAGACCTCTTTCTCCATCAGGAGTCCGGCTACTGATCTCATCACCCTCGGGAGCCCGACTATAGTAGGCTGGGAACGGTGTGCAGTCCCGAAAGCGTCGAAGACATAATAATCGGCCATGGATGATAGGCTTTTTACAAGGTGCGTCTTCTCTGCATCATCGCCCCCCATTGTCAAAACCTCCTCCGAACTGAACCTGACATTCTCAAGCATCAGGACATCCCCGAAGTCCATATCCTTTGCAGCATCCCTTGCACATGTCCCGAATATATCGTCAATATAGCTGACCGGCCTGCCGATAAGCCTCTCAAGCCTCCCGGCATGTGCCTTAAGTGTCGTGAAGTCCTTCTTCATCGGCCTGCTCTGGTGCGTTACAATTACGCACTTAGAATCCTCAAGCGCCTTAACAGTCGGTGCATGTTCACGAAAACGCTTGTCATCAAGAATAAGATTTGACGAAGGATCGATCGGGGAATTGAAATCCACGCGCAAAAGAGCCGTCCCACTCAGGGAACCAAGGTCCTCAAGCCTTCCGATCTTCATCTTTCTGTCACCAGCCCGGAGTCCATTGACTTTACTATTGTATCGGGGGGGAAATATTGATTTCTTTGTGTGGGTGCCATGATGGCTTCATCACGGCGTCAGTTATATTACAGACAATGACATTATCAACATCAGGGAGAAAAGGATATGAAAGTCATTGCATTAAACGGAAGCCCGAGAAAGGAAGGAAACACGGGAATGCTCCTCCTGAAAGTTCTCTCAGAACTTGAACGGGAGGGAATAGACACCGAGATCATCCATATCGGGGGAAAGAAAGTCCATGGATGCACAGCCTGCATGAAATGCCTCGATAACCAGGACAGGAAATGCGTCTTCGACGATGACTACGTCAACACCTGCATCAGAAAGATGGCGGAGGCGGACGGAATAATCATCGGGTCACCGACATACTTTGCCGATGTTTCTACCGAGGTAAAAGCCTTAATCGACCGGGCAGGATTTGTCGGGATGGTTAACGGGGGAATGTTTTCAAGAAAGGTCGGTGCTGCCGTGGTTGCTGTCAGGAGAGCAGGAGGCATACATGCCTATGATACAATCAACCACTTCTTCGGAATAAGCGGTATGATCACCGTTGGTTCATCCTACTGGAATCTCGGCCTGGGACTTGAACCCGGCGATGTTGAAAATGATGTCGAAGGCATGCAGACGATGCAGACCCTCGGGATAAATATGGCGTGGATTTTGAAAAAGATCCACAGATAAAATTATTTTATGATTTCCCAACACTCTCAATCGAACCGGTGATATCCTCTTTACTATGGGTTTTGAAGTAAAATACTGCCATAACAGAGACGATAATCGATCCAGCAAGAACAAACATCATATCGAGCATTGTATCAGTATTACCATGCTGCATCAGGCCTGCCATCGATCCTCCGAAGAAGGTATCGATCAGGAATTCGTAGATCTCCCAGAATCCTGCGAGGGCCATACCAAAGATTATGGTAAATCCGATGATAAACGGCGTCGTCAGGTTCATATGCCAGTATTTATCGAGGAAGATAACGCCTAGGAACCCGAGGAGCGCAACGGTCGTCCCGGAGACCAGATGGGCGATCTTGTCATAATACGGGTAGAAAAGTGTGTAATAACCCTGTATGTATCCGGCAGTATGGAACCAGAGCGCCATTGCGATCAGGAGATAGACAAACCACGGAAAAGTCACTTTCATCTTCTGTGCAACGATATACGGGACCGTTGTCAGGATAAACATCATAAGGCCGGTAAACATCAGTTCATACTGCCCGATTAAAAATGCATGAACAACATTCAGGGCGATTAATGCCTGAAAAATATATGCAAGGTACATCCCGTACTCTTTCTTCATAAACCCATTATTCCGGTGGATTGTATAAAGAGATTTGGAAAAGAGAATGCGCATTGCTCCTTTCGAAACCTATGGCGACCTTAGGTCACCTTTCTTGGAGAAATGGCTCATTATTTTGTATAAGGTTCACCATTTCCACAACCTGAATTGCGACAGGTCGCCGTCGGGATGGGCGAGCATCCCTCCGGCTCCATTCCTTTTAAATTGCATTCGTGTTAATTCCGGCCGAAGGCCGGATTATCACAGTGACGAAAGTTCGCGTAGCGATACATTCGCCCGGGCTGCCTCGTTAGGGGCTTATGCTCTCTTTTACCCTGCCACCGTTCTTTTTATAGTCCTTCCATCCCCACCAACCGGCGAGCAGACCGGTCATCAGGGTCTGGAGGAATATATACAGGATTATGACCGATAAAACACCGTGGATATCCCCGGAACTCCCCACCCCTATCAGGAATGCGACTCCTGCGTTTCGGATGGCGGTGCTGACAGACATGGATTTTCTTGTTGCTTCGCCCCGTCCTCCGAGAAGATAGCCTGCAACAAGAGATATGACGACAAGAATTACTATCGCAAGGACTCCGCCCAGGCCGATTATTCCTTCAAGTGACGACTTTGATTCCCCAAAAATTCTATATCCCAGTGCAAGAACAATCACAATTGCAGCAGAGATATTCGATATCCAGAATACAGGGGAGAAGATCTTTTCGGTCAGTCGCGGCCTCTTTGCCTTAAGGAACATCCCGAAGAAGAGAGGTATCACCTGTATTATTGCAAGTGTCCGGATGACAGGCCAGATGTCAATCCCTCCCGCTCCGGGAACAACAAGCGCGATGGTGAGAGGTGCAGATATAACAGCAACCATGCAGAGAAGGAACATAAGACCGATCGAATGCCCGATATCACCCCCTGCAAACTCGGTTATCCTCGGCCCGTATGATGCACCCGGTGAGCAGGCCATTATCAGAAATCCAAAAAGAGCGACATTGTCAAGGCCAAAAAGTATTGCAAGCCCGACACCTGCAAGCGGTATTGCCAGAAGATTTAGAGTAAGTGAATTTACCAGCACTCCCGGTTTTTTAAAGGGATCAAGTATCTCTTTCACTCCGAGGCTCAGCCCAATCGAGAACATCGATGAGACGATGAAGAAATATATCAGGACTAACAGCAGTAAGAAAACTGACACAATAATAAATAAGGTGTTTATTACTTAAATCATGCTATTCAAAGGGCATTATGGACAATCACAAGTTTCGACCGCAAATTAAAAACCGGAATGATGAATAAATAATATATGGAAAACAATCCTATTTTTAAGATTTTTGAATCATTTCCCAGACAGGGTCCGGGAGATGACGAGCACACGGAAAAGGCATTTTCAATCATCGCAGAACTACCAGAAGGAGGTGGTGAGATCCTTGATGTAGGCTGCGGGAAGGGCGTACAGACTATGGCCCTTGCCCGCCTGTGCCCGTCCTGCAGGATTACGGCGACAGATATACACCAGCCTTTCCTCGATGTATTGGAAGAAAAAATCGCAGCCGAAGATTTTTCCTGGAGAATCAAAACAGTCCGTGCATCTATGGATGATCTTCCCTTTGAAGAGGAATCTTTCGACATTATATGGGCCGAGGGCTGTTCATTCATAATAGGCTTTGAAAATGCTGTTAATTACTGGAAAAAATTCCTGAAACCGGGCGGATATATGATGATATCTGATTTGTTCTGGTTCACGGAAAGCCCGTCGGCAGAGGCCAGGGAGTTCTTCGCAGAGATCGATCCCTCGATGATGATCGAAGATAAGGGATTCGATATCATCCGCAATGCAGGGCTTGAACAGGTTGGATCCTTCAGGCTTCCCTCACGGGTCTGGGAGGAGAGCTATTACAGTGAAGTTAAAGGCAGGTTAACAGGGCTGGAAGAGGAATATTCAGGTGATAAAGACGCCCTCGTAGTAATTGAAGTGCTGAAGAAAGAGATCGAAATCTTTGATAAATATTCCGATGATTACGGGTATACGTACAGTATCATGAGAAAACCTGAATAACCTGGATTTACAACCCTTTTTTTTAAGCACACCGCTCAACGTATAACCTTTCAGGAGAAATATTATGAACTGAAACAGGGCCGGTAGATTAAATGAGCAGAGCGGAAAGTTCAACATTCGGGGGAAAACTTGAGAATTCGTTTGAGAGACTTCTCTGGAGCCTGAGATTCATTGTGATTCTCGGGGTCGTTTTCGGTGCTTTGAGTGCGATTATTCTCTTTATCGTCGGATCAATGGAGATATTCAATGTCCTTATGGATGCGATTTTCATAGTCGAAGCCCACCTCTCCCACGAGACCATACTTATCGGCCTTATCGGTGCAATCGATTTCTATTTAATCGGTCTTGTCCTCCTGATATTCAGCTTCGGTATTTACGAACTCTTCATTTCGGAGATCGATATCGCGAGAAGCAGCGGAGGATTTACAAATATCCTCGAGGTCAAAAACCTTGATGACCTGAAGAACAAGATATTAAAGGTTATAATAATGGTGCTGATAGTCACATTCTTCCAAAGAATACTTATCCTGAAGATGGAGACGGCTATGGACGGCCTTGCAATGGCGGTCTCAATATGCCTGATCTGTATTGGGGTGTATTACATGGGCCGCCATAATGTCTGATATTAAAAGAGATAAATACCGGGAATTAATTTTTACCTTTTATTCCTTACAGAATATCCTTCTTCAAGGAAAATATCAACCATGTTTCTATCCCATATGGCCTGATCAGATGGATCAAGAACAGATATCCTTCTCTCCCAAATCTCTTTGAGGATATCATCTTTTGTTCTCAGGATTCGTGGACCCATTATTCTTCCGACAGGATTGCCGCTTTTATCAATGATCAGGAGCCGCCAGCAGCCGTACTCCCTGCACATATCAGTCCTTGTTTCATGGATGGTGCAGCATACCCTGTTGTTCTCCGGATCTGGCCTCAGGAAAGGGCATGCCTCAGGCAGTTCTTCGAATATGCTCTTGTCGGGATACAGGTGAAGTTTGTCCGCATCTATACAGACTCTCTTCCTCTCGCCCGTATACTGGTTGCAGATGATGAACTCTGTATCGCTTATCTCATCTTCGATTGTAAGAACTGTCCCGAGATGGCTGCAGCATTCACCGCACTGGAGACATTCAAATCCCAGGAATATCTCCCCTGTCTCCTGACAATATGAGTCCGGATATCATCAGATATTATTAGTCTGCAATTCTAAAAAAGAGATAGGAAAAATAATCACGATACTTTTCTTATCAGACCAGATAATTGTTGTAATTATATGTAATCTCATCTTCAGTAAGTGCACGGTCATAGAAAGCTATCTCACCAATATCGCCTTCATAGAAGAATGCATTAGTGGTAGAACCGCTACCCCAGTTCTGTTTTCCAATATGGAGATTCTGGTTGTTGCCTGTTAGGCTGACAGGGAAAGTGTAAGATACAGGGGCCGCATTGACAAGATTGCTTGTATAATACTGGTAATTGTAATCTGTCGAATCAACATATACAGATGCCTGTGAATTCTCAACCGTGATTGTAACATAGGTCCACTGGTCTGCCGTCATATCAACGGTACTGGTCTTAATATGCCTGTGATTACCTGTAGAAACATCATTCCATTCAAACCATACCTCCCGGTCAATGATAAAAAGGTCATAATTATCATTATCATCCTGTTCGCCTTTTCCCAGAAGATTGTGGTAGCCTGAGGTCACAGACGGGTTAATCCAGAAAGATATCGTCATATCCCCGCTGAGATCGATGTAATCGCTGTCACCAACTTCAATATATGAGCTCCCGTCGAAACTATTCGCCGACATGCCTCCCGGACCGCTCGTCTCAGTAGTCCCGTGATTGGCCACAGTTAGTTCGGTCCCGTCAGGTGCGGTAAACGTTCCGTTGCTCCAGATGCTTCCGGCAAGAATATTAAATCCTCCGGAAAGAGCAAACTCCTTTGAAAAGATAACGATATCATCATTCTCATCAACCATCGTAAGAGTCCAGATCCCGTCTTCAAATGGTGCAATATTCTTTAATTCTTCTGCAGGCGGACATTTTATATTCATTACGACATCCTGCCCCCTCTTGTAGATGTACATCCTGGAGCCATATACCGAGTTTATGCAGGAATCTCCGACATAGGAGACATCATTCATAGTTCCTGAAGGACCAGAGATCTGGAATGATACCAGATCTTTCCCCCCCGGACTACAGCTCAGCCCGTCAATACAGATCTCCTGACCCGATATCGGGATCAGAGACAATACATCAATCGTGTTTCCTCCGGAAAGATCGAGTTTCTTTACCGAGGCCTCCGATGCAAGATAAGGAGTATCCTTTAATAATTCGACCGGAACCAGGAACGTATACACAGTTGCCACGATAAGAACAAGCATTAAGGCAATGATAAAAAAAATTGCGACTAAATTTGAAACAGCTTCTAAATATCTGATATTAACCAATCCCCTAATATTATTATAATTGAATTTATCCATCAACTATATTAAAATTTCATTTTTAATCTCACGGGACGATGTGATAGATTTGCACGTTGAACCGGAAAGGTCAATTAATATATATATTTCCTGAATAAAGATGACACAACATGAAAATACCGGTTCTTGTTACCTGTGCAATACTTGTGATCTTTTCCTGCGGATGCATGGCACTATCCGATGAGGCTGTTGGAATATGGGAGAACAAAACTCTTCCGCTCCAGGAAACAATGACAATCAAATCCGACGGGACATATATAATATCAGATATGGATGGTAATGAAAAATCAGAAGGAGAATGGAGAAATCTTGAAGGTCACTATGAATTTATCCATAAGGAAGAAGGCAAAGTGATCTATGCCGGAATAATCCGCGGAGGTCGGGGCCAGGTCTTTTTGATCTTTGAAAATATTACATACTTAAAGATCTAAATCAGACAATTTTTTGAAATTTGACAAATTCCTCGCCATCGAGACGGATAACCTTAACTTCAAGCATATCTCCATCCCCTGCAGTGCCGGCAAACCAAATCTCTGTTTCCGATAACGACTCCTCATCATCACCCTTGTCAACCGATTTTACCTGAACCGAACCATCCGACATAACAAGCTCGGCCTCAATACCTCTGACAAGGTAGCTTTCGGGCCCTCCATTATAGGAGATCCTGATTCCCCCGGTATCATAGTTTTTTTTAACTTTGAGATTTATCAGAATATCATGGAGCTTCCAGTACACCTTCTCATCCGCAAGTGTAAGCTGTATGAAAGTCTCAGCAGATGGTGAAAAGCTGTCAGGCACTTCATAGATAATCCAGCCCGAAATGGAACCTGAGCCGGCCACATTATTAAGAGATGAAAAGATAGTCTCTCCTACATAGATCTCACCGACATTCCGGATAACGAACCTTTCATTCACCATTGTGTCCCATGTAGTTTCATTCCTGATCTCAACACCGGCTGACTCTGATATAAGGAGGAGAGGATTGTAGGTACCGGAAGGATCCAGAATAATAAAATCCCGGGTCATGGGAGAGATGTATCTTTCAAGATATTCTCCAACAGGTGCTGCTGTCACGCTAACAAGAAAGAACCTGAAGCCGTCATCCGGGAATACGGTATATTCGTAGCCGGAATAAATATCTTTGATATAGAGCCTGTACATGGATATTATCCCTTTAATTGAAAGTGAGATATCGTTTCTTTCATCCCCCGGAGGATATTTTGTCATTGTATCCTCATCATATCGGATATGTTCACCAAAACCAAGGGCAAGGGAAGAGATTTTCTCCAGTTCCGGATCTTTAAAGGCCGTAGAATCAGCATTGCAGGCCCTGGTGGCGGAATTGTTTTCAGCAGGGGAGGCAACAGCTGATTCATTCACTCCGCCTGATGGGGTAGCAGATGAATTATTAGAGATATTACCGGCACCAGAAGTATCAGGCCATGCCAGGCCTGAAAAAAAAAGGACCATGAATAATATAACAAGAACAGCCAGTCCCGAACCGGTCAACCGTTTCATTAACCAAATTATCAGACCCCTCAATATTTATCCGTTTTTAACCGTCAATACCTCATGCCCGGGTGTATAAAGACCGGCCGGACCAACAATCAAAACTAATTTATAAGAATTCTTTTCACCATTACGAACATATATTATTAAGATATTCAACACCAGCCGCACTACAAAAAATCCGGCATAACATATGGTGGAAATCCCAAGGTATTACGAACAGATGCTGCATAATAGGAGCATGAATATAATGGCAAATACAATGAAAAGCAGTCAGAAAAAAATACTCATCGTCGAGGATGACGACCTGGTAGCCTCGCTAATTGAAGAATTTTTAAAAAAGAGAAACTATTCAATTGTTGACAAGGTTACAACAGGCGAGGAAGCTCTTGACAGGGCAATAAAGCACCTGCCCGACATTATTCTGATGGACATACGACTTGAAGGAAAGATCGACGGAATTACAGCAACCAGGTATATTACTTCGCTCTTCAAGATCCCGGTGATATATATCTCAGGGGAGAAGAATGAGGAGCTGTTCAGGATTGCAGCAGCATCCGGCCCGAGCAGCTTTATTACAAAACCGTTTACGGCAAACGATATCTATTCAAATATCGAGATCGCACTCGCACAGACGGAGATGAGGAAGAAGGATAAGAAGAACCAGTACGATCTTCCTGCGGTTCTCACGTATAAATCACTCTCCGAGATGGACGCCTATTTCCTTCTCGACGACCAGGGTAGAATCATATTTTTAAACCCGTACGCGGAGCATATGATAAATGCCGATATAACAAAGGCTGCAACGGAATCAATCAATAAATACATCCTCTTCTACAACTCTGCAACGAAAGAGCCATACAGGGATACATATAACAGCGTGGTCAGGGAATGCAACTTCTTTGGTGAAAAATCAAAGATCGCCATAAAAATGTCAAACGGGACTTTCAGGCCGGCTGTGACGAAATCGGTTGTAGTCTATGACTCTTTCCAGAATCCAATAGGGACTCTCTTCAGGCTCCACCTTAAGGGCAAAGGAGAGATGTAATTTATTTTTCTTCCCCTGAAGAAATCTTCTTTTCCAGTTCACCAATCCGGGATGACATTTCCTTCTGAATATCCCTGCATTCCATAAGAAGTGATTGGATATCTTCCATACCGGCAGCTTTCAGGGATTCTTCAACTGCTGACATCTCCTCCTTCGGCGGAATGAGTTTACTTGAGAGAAAACCGGCCAGGGTTCCAAACACGCTGACCCCCGAGATCATGAGAAGTATACCAACGACCCTCCCGCCTGTTGTAACAGGATAATAATCTCCGTACCCGACGGTTGCAACAGTTACAAACGACCACCATATGGCTTCTCCTCCGGAATGCAGATTTGAATCCGGCGAGACGCTTTCGAACTGAACCACAAGAACGGACGCCAGTTCGATTATAATTATTATGAAAATAAGGATGAAGAAGAGTGCAACCTCGGCCCTGTCCCTCGAAATCTCACATTTAATCTTTTCAAGGCCTGCCTTCCTCATTACGATGATTATCCGGATGATCCTGAAGAGACGGAAGATCTTTGCTATAGGCAGCGGGACCGATGAAAGCAGATCCGCCCATCCCCAGTTTTTGAAGAAGTAATAGGATTTCGATTCATAGGTGAAGAGACGAAGGAGAAAATCGACAATGAATATGATGCTTATAAAGAGATCGACTATCATAACGATCTCGGTTGCAGCGGGAACAAAGTCAGGCAGGATATAAAAGATGAGATTTACTACCGACAGGCCCGAGAGGAGGAGGATAAAGACCTCATATCCGGTTCCCTTGTATTCATGAAATGTACTCCTGTTTTTGTCCATTGTCATTGATATTTACCGGAGTAATTTTATGGGTTTTGGTTTTGGCGAATATTTATGGCATTACAACTCTTCCAGGATCATAAGGGATTAATCCCATCCCCACTATACTGTAGATCAGAATCAGGAAAAAGGCCAGTTCGAGGAGCAGTATTGCAGATACAATCATAATATATCCTTTAAGACTTCCTTCTCCTCCAGGAAAATAATTCCCGGTAAAGAAATATCCAATCAGGCCGCCCAGGATTGCAGCAGGAAGCGGAGCCAGCCAGAACTGTAGCGCAATCATGAATTCAAAAATCATATTATGAATAATCGTCAGGGCAAGGCAGACATATATGAAAACAGAAGTTAGAGAGACAATAAGTGCCGAAATAATACCATATAGAGCTTTCACCTTGTTGTTGGACGTCACCGATACAATTTCTGCATCTCTGTCGTTGCGTGATGCCCTGTACGCTGCCAGAAGAGATGCTGTTATCGACATAAAGTAGAAATAAACCGGCACGAAACCACCAAGGGTATTATTATAATTGCCATAAGTGACGAGCCCGGAAGTCATAAGGTAAAGAATAAAACCGAAAATGCACGAAAGAAAAGAGGTCGGGACCGCATACTTTATTATAGGATTTTTAAAAAATGAAGTGAAGCAGACTTTTTGATTTTCCATCAATATTCTCTTGCCTAGGAAAATATATGATCTTTTTGGCGCTGGTGAGAACGTGCGGCAGGTATCAGAATAATGAAAATTCATAAAAAATGCAAGCACACCCCTGCATAACCAGATCGTCAGAAGAACCATTATCCGGGAAGACCACTTTTCGAAAAAAGTGCCAGCCATAGTGGAAAAACAGGCACATAATTTGTATTAATAGTCATTAAAAAATTATCAAAATCAAGTAAAATTAATTAATTGCAAGCATACATTTAAATATAATATATAGGAACATATATTCCATAACTTATAAATAATAATAAACAGATCTTTTATCTGTCGAAAGAAAACAATGGGTGTAAAACACATGCGACAGATAGCAATTTACGGAAAGGGCGGTATTGGCAAGTCGACCACCACACAGAACACGGTAGCAGCTCTTGCCGCTTTAGGAAAGAAGGTCTTAGTAGTCGGATGCGACCCGAAGGCCGATTCAACACGACTTCTACTTCATGGACTATGCCAGAAGACAGTGCTCGATACACTCAGGGATGAAGGAGACGATATCGATCTCGAGGATGTTTTAAAGCCCGGATTCGGAGAGACACTCTGTGTTGAATCAGGAGGACCTGAGCCCGGAGTGGGTTGTGCAGGAAGAGGAATTATCACCTCGATAAATCTCCTCGAATCGCTCGGGGCATACACCGACGATCTTGACTACGTATTCTACGATGTCCTCGGAGATGTTGTATGCGGTGGATTTGCAATGCCGATCCGCGAAGGAAAGGCACAGGAGATCTACATCGTCGCCTCGGGAGAGCTGATGGCACTCTACGCAGCCAACAACATCTCAAAGGGTATCAAGAAATACGCCGAAACCGGAGGAGTCAGGCTCGGCGGAATCATATGCAACAGTCGTAAGGTCGACAACGAACTCGAACTTCTTGAGGCATTTGCAAAAGAACTCGGGTCACAGCTGATATACTTCGTCCCGCGTGACAATCTCGTCCAAAGGGCGGAGATCAACAAGAAGACCGTAGTGGACTTCGATCCCGAATCCAATCAGGCAAACGAGTACCGTAGTCTTGCAAAGGCAATCGATGAAAACAAGATGTTCGTCATCCCGAAGCCGATGACACAGGATCGCCTTGAAGAACTGATGATGGAGCACGGTTTCCTCGGGATGTAACCATCCCCTATCATACCAGGAAGTGACAGAAATGCTGTTCATAAGAGCGATAGTCAGACCCGAAAAGAAGGATGAAGTCCTTGAAAACCTTTCAGCAGGTGGATTTCATGCTGCTACGGTCGTCGATGTTGTCGGCCGCGGAAAACAGAAGGGTATTAGAATGGGAGATGTCTTCTACGACGAGATCCCCAAGACCCTCATCCTTGTTGCTATAGAGGACTGGGACAAGGACAAAATCACAAATATCATCCTTAAAACCGGAAAAACCGGCATCAGCGGTAATTTTGGTGACGGCAAAATATTCATAAGCCCGGTTGAGGAGGCATACACAATCTCCACAGGTGCAAAGGGCCTTTGAGCAGGAGGTGCTGAAATGAAAGAAATTTTGGCCATCGTGCGAATGAAGAGAACAAGTGCCACAAAACGTGCCCTCATCGATGCCGGTGTCGCGGGTTTCACCGCGGTCCGGGTAATGGGCAGGGGAAAACTGGTTCATGACGAGAAGGTCATCATGCCGTGTAAAGAGATACTGATGGAGATGGCCCCAGACGACGTCATAGATGAGCAGGTATCTGAAGAGGAGATTGTCACATTCCTTGACGATACCAGAATGTTTCCAAGAAGACTCTTCACGATCCTTGCCTACGACGAGGACGTACCCAGGATAGTTGAAGCAATAATGAAAGCAAATCGCACAGAACGCGGTGCAGGCGACGGTAAGGTATTCATCACCCCGGTGGCTGACGCAATCCGTGTCAGGACCGGCGAATCAGGCGATGCCGCAATCTGGTAAGGCTTATAGGAGCAATAAAATGACATTATCAAAAGTAGATATGGACGAGCTTATGGCTCCCTTTCCCGATAAGGTGGTGAGGAACCGTAAGAAGCATATCGTCCAGAAGGATTGCACAGAGTCCTGCCAGCAGATAGAGGCAAATACAAGGACTGTCCCCGGCATCATCACCCAGCGCGGGTGCTGTTATGCCGGGTGCAAGGGTGTGGTCGTAGGTCCTATCAAGGACATGGTAACGATCACCCACGGCCCGATAGGATGCGCATACTACAGCTGGGGAACCAGACGAAACAAGATAAGAGCTGATGACAATACCCCGGCTGAGGATCTTTACGGAGCAATGTGCTTCTCCACCGACATGCAGGAGAGCGACATCGTATTCGGCGGTGAGAAGAAGCTTGCGAAGATGATCGATGAGATCGTCGGGATCTTCCACCCGAGAGCTATCAACATCTGTGCGACATGCCCGATCGGACTTATCGGCGATGACCTCGGAGCGGTCTCGAAGGCTGCAGAGGAAAGGCATGGAATCCAGGTCCTCCATTATGACTGTGAAGGCTACAAGGGAGTCAGCCAGTCGGCCGGCCACCATATAGCCAATAACCAGATAATGGAGCATATAATCGGAAAGGGGACTGACAAAGTGGACGGGAAATATCTCGTCAACTTCCTCGGCGAATACAATATCGGCGGAGATGCATGGGAGATCGAAAAACTCCTGGAGCAGATCGGCTATAAGATTGTCTCGACACTTACCGGCGATTCGGCCTATGTAAACATCAGGAACATGCACCAGGTCCACCTGAACCTTGTCCAGTGTCACCGTTCAATCAACTACATCGCTGATATGATGGAGACAAAGTACGGAACGCCGTGGCTGAAGGTAAACTTCATAGGCATAGAGGCGACAATCGAGAGCCTTCGCGACATTGCCCAGTGCTTCGGCGACAAGGACCTGATCAAAAGAACAGAGTTTGTCATCGAGAAGGAACTTGCGGCTGTCACACCGGAGATCGAGCGCTACAAAAAGATCTGCAACGGCAAATCCGCATTTGCATTCGTCGGCGGATCAAGAAGTCACCACTACCAGTACCTCCTGAGAGATCTCGGGATGGATGTAACAGTAGCCGGATACGAGTTTGCCCACCGCGACGATTACGAGGGCCGTGAGGTAATACCGACGATCAAGAGCGATGCCGACTCCAGAAACATCCCCGAACTCCACATCGAAGCGGACCAGGAGATGTACGAAGAGCCCCACATACACCTGAAGATGTCGAAGGAGAAGTACGACGAACTCGTCGCATCAGGAAAACTCGGCAACTATGAAGGAATGTACCCGGATATGGTAGACGGCGGCATAATGATCGATGACGCGAACCACTACGAGACCGAGGAGCTTATCGAGATCTTCAAGCCGGACCTGATATTTACAGGAATCAAGGACAAGTACATCTCCCACAAGATGGGGGTGCCATCCAAGCAGATGCACTCGTATGATTACAGCGGTCCGTACACCTGTTTCAGGGGTGCGGTTACGTTTGCAGAGGATGTTGCAAATGCACTCTCTACACCTGCATGGAAGATGATCACCCCGCCCTGGGATAAGGCAGATATCGAAGGAGGCGAGTGAAATGTTGGACTGTACACCTAAGGAGCCAGTACCCGAAGGGTCACACACCATAGGCAAGATCAACCCCGTGAAGACATGCCAGCCGATAGGCGCAATGTATGCCGCCCTCGGAATTCACAGGTGTCTTCCGCACAGTCACGGGTCACAGGGATGCTGTTCATACCACAGGATGGCACTCTCTCGTCACTTTCATGACCCTGCAATGGCATCCACAAGCTCCTTTACCGAGGGGGCATCGGTATTCGGCGGTGCTGCAAATCTGAAGACTTCAATTAAGAACGTCTTCCAAATATACGATCCGGATATCATAGCGGTTCATACGACATGCCTCAGTGAAACGATCGGTGATGATATCCCGGCGATCATCAAGCAGTCAGAGATCCCCGAAGGCAAGTATGTCATTCACTGCAACACCCCAAGTTACGATGGTTCCCACGTTACCGGGTTTTCGAACATGTGCAAAGGGATTGTAAACTACCTTGCCGAGGCCGATGATGCTCCGAAGAAGGAGCAGGTAAACATATTCCCCGGTTACGTAAACCCTGGTGATATGAGAGAGATCCAGCGCATCGTAACAGAAATGGGCATTAAGTCGATCATGTATCCAGACACAACAAACGTGATGGATTCCCCCATGATGAAGAAGTACGAGATGTACCCGATGGGCGGAGCAAAGATCGAGGACATAAAAGATTCCGGCAACTCTAAGATGACGATTGCACTCGGTGCATGGTCTTCGGCAGAGGCAGCTGCAATACTCCAGAGCAAGTGCAAGGTCCAGGGAGTCCCCTTAAAAATCCCGATAGGGGTCAAGGCGACCGACGAGATGATAATGGCGCTTAAGGATGGATTCGATGTTGAAGTTCCACTATCACTTGAGATCGAAAGAGGACAGGTCATCGACACACTGCTTGATATCCACTTTCAGTATGAAGGAAAGAAGGTGGCCGTATATGGCGACCCGGATATTGTAATACCACTCACCGAACTCCTGATAACCATGGGAATGATCCCCAAGTATATCATCACAGGAACGAACGGAAAGAAGTTCGAACAGACCATCAACTCAATGCTCGAAGAAGCCGGAATCGAAGGAAGCAAGATAAAGGCCGAAGGAGATCTCTTCGACCTCCACCAGTGGATAAAGGAAGAGAGCGTCGACCTCCTCATAGGCAACTCACACGGCAAGTACATTGCAAGAGCAGAAGACATCCCGCTTGTAAGGGTAGGATTCCCGGTATATGACAGGGCAGTCCACCCGCTTATGCCGATAACCGGATACAGGGGATGTCTCAGGCTCATTGAGATGATAAGCAATACACTCCTCGACCGCCGCGATCATGATGCACTCGATCAGGATTACGAACTTATATTATAGAAAAATCTGAAATGAAGTGAATTAAATGCAGGAAGTATGTCCGCTGACAACCGAAACGGATTCATTAATCGCAGAACGACGTGAGTCGATCGTGACCTCCGGAAAACACAAAACCAGCATCAGCTGCACATCTGACAGCCTGGCAGGTTCTGTAAGCCAGCGGGCATGTGTATTCTGCGGTGCAAGGGTCGTTTTAAACCCTGTAACGGACGCAGTTCACCTCGTTCACGGGCCGATCGGCTGCGCCTCGTATACATACGATATACGGGGCAGTCTTTCAAGCGGCACTGAGACTTACAGGAAGAGTTTTTCAACGGACATGAAGGAGAGGGACGTTATCTTCGGCGGAGAGAAGAAGCTCGCCGCATGTATCGACGAGCTTGTCGAGAAGTATAATCCGCCGGCGATCTTCGTGTACTCCACATGTGTCGTAGGAATGATTGGGGACGATATCGTTGCAGTCTGCAGGGAAGCCTCGCAGGCATATGACATAGACGTCATCCCGGTCGAATCAAGCGGCTTTATATCCGGAAACAAGGTTGTCGGATATCGTGCCGCAGGAGAGGCTCTTTATAAGCTTATAACCCCAAAGGATGGAGAGTTTGTCGATAAGACCAGAAAGCTGAACTTCCTCGGTGAGTACAACCTCGGCGGTGAAAAGTGGGTAGTCGAGAGATACCTCAAAGAGATGGGAATCGAAATCAATGTCGCCATGACAGGTGATGCAACAGTCGAGGCCCTAAAAAAATCCTCCGGTTCGTTCCTAAACCTAGTCCAGTGCACGGGTTCGATGCACTGGCTTGCAAACAGAATGGAGGAGGATTTCAGCATACCGTATATCGACATTAACTTCTTCGGAGCAGACAACACCGCAGAGAGCCTGAGAAAGATAGCCGAATTCTACGACGACCCGGAGATTACCGCACGGACAGAGGCCCTTATAAACAGGGAAATTGCAGCGGTCCGTGAGGTCAACGAGAAGTACAGGAAGAAGCTTGCCGGAAAGCGTGCCGCGATCTATGTAGGCGGGGCCTTTAAGGCGTTTGCAATCATCCGCCAGCTCCAGGATCTCGGAATGGAGATCGTCCTGACCGGGACCCAGACGGGCAAGAAGGAAGAGTACGAGAGAATGGGCAGACTGCTCAGCGAGGGAACGGTCATCATCGATGACGCAAATCCTGCAGAGATAGAGAAGTTCCTGATAGAGAAGAAGGTAGATGTCATGGCAGGCGGTGTAAAGGAGCGTTTCCTTGCATACAAGCTGGGCGTCGGCTTCATCGACCACAACCACGACAGAAAGGACGGCCTCATCGGCTTTGAAGGGGCCGTCAGGTTCATACGCGAGGTTCATGCAACGACATGCTCCCCTGTATGGAAGTACTTAAGAGAAGAACGCGGAGGCACAGAATAATGCCGGATTCAAATCACACCAGTTCCAATCGCACGGATACGGCAAAGCAGGTAAACGAGAACCAGTGCCACATGTGCATGCCTCTCGGGGGAGTCATCGCCTTTAAGGGCGTTGAAGGGTCGATGGCCCTTGTCCACGGCTCCCAGGGATGCAGCACATACATGCGTCTCACGAACGTCGAGCACTACCACGAGCCGATTGACGTCGCATCGTCCTCCTTAAACGAGAAGCAGACCATCTACGGCGGAGAGAAGAACCTCAAGAAGGCGCTCGACAACGTCAGGAGGGTCTACAACCCGAAGGTCATCGGCATCCTCACGACATGCCTCACAGAGACTATGGGAGAGGACTTAAACAGGATAATTGCATCCTACAAGGCCGAAAAGGGAGAGATCTATACCGATATCATCCCCGTATCCACCCCGAGCTATGACAAAAGCCACACCGAAGGGTTCTGGACTGCAACCAGGGACATAATCGCCCACTACGCAAGAAAGGATATCGCCTACCACAGGAAGATCAACGTCATCGTCCCGCATATCAGCACGGCTGATATAAAGGCGATAAAGCTGATCCTCGACACATGGGGCGTCGACTACACGCTTCTGCCGGACTATTCCATGACTCTTGACCGCCCGTTTGCAGGCAAGTATGCAAAGATCCCTGAAGGAGGAACATCCACGGCAGATATCGCAGAGATGAGCGGTGGCCTGGTGACGATCCAGTTCGGGCTGACCTGTGAAGAGAGCATCTCCCCCGGGCACTACCTTGAGGAGAACTTCGGTGTTCCACTGATCAACCTCCCCCTGCCGATAGGCATCGGGAATACGGACATGTTCATGGATGCACTTGCAAGGATAACCGGTAAGACCATGCCGAAGAATCTCGGTTACGAACGCGGCTGGCTCATCGATGCGATGGCCGATTCACACAAGTACAATGCATCGGCAAGGCCAGCTATCTACGGAGAGCCCGAGCTCGTCTATGCCTATGCCTCACTCTGCCTCGAGAATGGCTCGGTGCCTTCAGTAATCGCTTCAGGATCTGTTCACTCCCGGCTGGCACCAGCACTTGACAGGCTCCTTGAGGAATCAGACTGCGACGAGATGCCTGTCATACTCGAAGGCGCCGACTTCTCGATGATCGAGGCGGCAGCACTTGAGACAGGAGCGAATATCGCAATCGGCCACTCGGGCGGAAGGCTGCTTACAGAAAACCATGACATCAGGATTGTAAGAGCAGGCTTCCCGATTCACGACCGTGAAGGCGGGCAGAGGATACTCTCGGCAGGATATGCAGGGACGCTTACGTTCCTCGACCGGTTTACAAACACCCTACTCGAGAAGAAGCACTCCTCATACCGTGAACTCAGGAAGCAGGAGCTGCTCTCAAAGATTGCCGCAGTAACAGAAACAGGATTTACCACAGAATAAACAGAGGTAAAAGATATGCAGAAACCAAAACACCACATCTTCGTATGCTCAAGCTCGAGGCCTAACGGCCAGCAACAGGGATACTGCCATTCCAATGACGGAGTGGAGATCCTGATGAGATTCGTTGAAGAGATAGATGACCGGGAACTCGGCGGAGAAGTGTTCGTCAACAACACCGGCTGTTTCGGGATATGTGACAAGGGACCGGTTGTCGTCATATACCCGGACAATGTATGGTATGGATCCTTCACGCCCGATGACGTGGATGAGATTCTCAACAAGCACATCGAAGGCGGGATTGTCGTAACCCGCCTGGAGATATGAGTGCAGACCATGTATAAATGTGAAGCCTGCGAAGGCAAAAACAAGGAAGTTGCAGTAATTCTCGATAATGAGGGGTATACAAGTAAACTCACAGAACCAGGAATAGTGACAGTCTATGAACAGAACAGGGAGAACTGCTCATGGCAGCCTGTCCGCGAGAAGGGTTTTTCCGCCGATGCCGGTTCCCTGGTTGAGATCAGGCAGAAGATCTCAGGCCTGATGGACTTCCTCGGCGGATGTCGTGTATTTGTTGCCAAAGCTGCAAGCGGTGCAGTCTTCTTCGAACTCCAGAAATCAGGTTTCTCTGTGTGGGAGATCACCGGAAGACCTGCGGAATTCCTTGATGGTGTCATCGAAGAGGAGGAGGCAGAAGTGAAGGCCGGAAATTCTCCGGTTTTCGTGATTCCCGAACCCCTTGAAATATCTCCCAAAAACTATACAATCTCAATAAAAGAAGTCCAGGGGAAGGTCCCCGGTATAAGTAGCAAAAAAATCCTCCAGCATTTCATCAGGACAGGCGATTTCGAGCGGCTCGAGGTCGTATGCGACCATGTACCTCCCTGGATCAAGCTCGACGCTGTTATGACAGGCCTCAACTGCGAATCCGAAAAGACCGGACCCGGCGATTACCTCGTCGTCCTGACACCTAAGGCTGTTAAATCATAGATACCAACAATTACATCCTTTTTATTTATTCCCCGGTTCTCTCCTGCACCCATCTTCTCATTGGACTAATAAGTACAGGGGTTACGAACAGTGCAATAATCCCTATAAGCCCAAAAAACCATTCCGGGAAGGACGGGTATGCATTAATCCGCAGCCCGATATAGAGCAGGAAAAATACAAAAGAGACCGACGCGATTGTAATATACTGTTTTGGCAGTTCAAAGGGTGTTACGATCCTGTAATGGTCAGGAACCAGAATGGTAAAGATATACCAGAGGCCGATTAGGCCCAGGATCGTCCCGGGGATGAATATGGCAAACGGCGGCAACCCGAGTCCGTGTTCGATATTCCCAAAGTCGTCGCCGATCATGAACGAGCGTGTGAAGACATACTCGAATATCATTATGAACGTAACCGCAAGAGTCCAGAATATCGTGTGATAGACCCACGGGTGGGACTTTACAGACCGGAGCGACAGGAGAACAGCGGTTATTCCAAAGAGTATGATATTCGAGAGAGGGCCTGAGAATGCGATTATCGCAGCAGTCGTCCTCTTCCCTGCCGAAAAGAGCGACTGGTAATCCACATTCTCGTCGCAGGCAACCGCGAAGATGCCCCTTCCCCAGATGATGTCAAGCGGATTCTCCTTTGCACCGAGGAGGCATGCCATAAAACTGTGCGAAAGCTCGTGCATGTAAATTACGAGGAAATGCAGGATCGTAAAAGTGATGATCATTATCGAAAGATAGACAAGAACGTCCCAT
>JAFGKW010000033.1 GCA_016928355.1 Methanomicrobiaceae archaeon | reverse complement strand
GAGTTCCCTGTATGCACAGGGATGAACCATGGATGGCTGAAGTGAAAGCGAAAATTATTGACAATTTCATTGTATCCGCTAGATAATCACACAGCTATCAGTTTTCTTTTTTTCAGCTCAAAAAAACACTTTGCACAGGTCATGGCATCTGGAAGAGCTTTATGAGAGGATTTGGGTTCTTCTCCAAAGAGAAAATTGTGCAGTTCTGTGAGTCTGGGCCATTTATCTCCGTATGGACCTGGGATTTTACAGATATGCGCCGTTGATTTCATTGTACAGAATGTTTTCATACGGTCAAATGAGAAAAATGAACTTGTAAAAAAGGCTTCATTTTCAATTATTCTTGAATCATAATCAAAATTATGAGCTACAACTATATCGACGTTCTTTGTATCACGGATAAATTCTGAAATTACATATTCAGCAGGGAAGCCATTTGTTCTTGCATCCAAAGTAGAAATATTATGAATTGCCGTGGCTTCGTCGGGAATAACGAATCCGTTCGGTATTATTGTATATTCTTTTTTAATGCAGTCTGTCTTTTCATCGTCAAAGATAATCCAGCCTAACTGAACAAGCCGCGGGATCCCGCAACCATCAAAGATCCCCGTCGTCTCACAGTCAAAAAAAAGAAAATTCAATCCTTCCTCTCGTTTTCGACCGCCTTAACATCGCCCATCGAGTACGATCCCTCTTCGACGACCGTTCCCTTCAGGGCGTACATCGGGACGATCATGATCGCAGAAACGGCGATCGCCGCAAGGGCGAGGACGATGAGCATTCCCGCCAGCAGCAGGAAGCCGATCAAAAGGTACTCGAGGAAGAAGAGGATGAGTATTATTGCGGCAATAAGTAATATCGCTGCAAGCAATGCCCATCCTGCCCTTGATTTCGTTGTATTGCTTTCCATATCCAAAACTCTCCTTTCAAATCAGTCTCCGGTTCCCGCCTCAGCTGGAGTTAGAGGGCTGCGGGAGGAACGGTATGAGCGAGTTTGCAAGCTGCGGGAGTGTCATCGACTGGATTACGATCTTCCCCGGCCCGGTGAGAGTCGTCAGGAAGAACCCTTCGCCGCCGAATACCGAGGTCTTTATCCCGCCTGCCGCCTGGATATCGTAGCTGACCGAAGGTTCCCACCCGACGACGTGGGCTGTTGCAATCTTGTAAGTCTGATTCGGCTGGAGATCCATCTCGACAAGATCGCCGCAGGCATGGAAGAACGCCATCCCCGAGCCTGAAACCTTCTCGAGTATCAGGCCCTCGCCGCCGAAGAAAGTGGAGCCGAGCCTTTTCTGGAAGGCAATCTCCCAGCTGACGCCTTTTTCAGCACAGAGGAACGCGTCCTTCTGGGCAATGAACTCCCTTCCCGTCATATCCATTGCAAATATCTTGCCCGGGGCGTTCCCGCCGAAGGAAACCACTCCCGCACCCCCGTGGCTCGTGAAGTTCGTAACCATGAAGGACTCGCCTGCAAGCTTTCTCTTGATGCCGCCAAGAAGTCCGCCCTGGAGTTCGGCCTTCATCTCTATATTTCCGCTCATATAGACCATCGCACCGGCCTCGGCCCAGACGGTCTCGCCGTCTTCGATCTCCATCGTGACAAACTGGAGGTTGTCACCTGTTATACTGTATCTCATATTTTTACCTGCTTAGAATAAAAACGCGAAAAAATAAATTATTTGCTGAAGTTAAGCGGCAACACCCGGAACTTCGGGTTTGTATGCCATTTGCGAATCCTTTGCTTCGGCCGTATCGGTTACCGGGATCTCTCTCAGTGAGATTATCACGCCGATAGTGTCTTCATCCCTGTATTTTCTCGGGACTATCCTGATCCTGACGGTCAGGGTTCCGCCGCTCCTGTCGTTTAAGAGAACGGTGCTTTCCTCCCCTGAAGTTATATTCTCGTGGAATCTTTCGGGATCATTTTCCTGTGAGATGGAGAGGATATCCGATACCGGCCTGAAGATGGTATCGGCGTTTGTATAACCTGTAAGGTTCTCGATATAGGGATTTACATAGAGTATTCTGCCTGAATTGTCTGCAATCATAATTCCTTCATCATGCGACGACATATGTTTGACAGATAGTGGAGTATTTCCTGAATATGTTCCCTGTACCTTCGTATTCAGTTCGAAAGCCCTGATAGCGACCGAAACGGTGGAGACGAGCTCTTGCTTTTTAAACGGCTTTAAAAGGTAACCATAGGGTTCGGCCGATTTGGCCCGGCTGATTATATCGTTGTCGAGAATTCCTGTCATGAATATAATAGGTATTCTGAAGAGATGTGAAAGATAGGAGGCAGTCTCAATTCCGTCCATATTTCCGGCGAGGTTAATGTCGGAGATCACGGCATCGGGATGGCTGGCGGCGGCTGATACAAGTGCTTTTTCACCTGATTCAACAATATCAGTGATGATGTAGCCTTCTCTCTCAAGTATGATTGTAACCATCTCGGCGATATCGAAACTATCTTCGATTAAAAGGATTTTTTTTCCTGTCATACCTGATTCTCCTCTAGTTCGGTTATGGAAAAGTACCCGATCTCGTTGAAGTATGCCCTTGAGGAGGGGGCACATGCAAAATCGATGAAATCCTCTGTAAGAGCGGTGATATCACCGCTTGTAATATAGTTCAGCGGTCTTGTCAATTCGGGCACATAATATGTTTCACCTTCACCTCCGCCTGTCATTCCTTTTTTGAGCTCCATGAGAATAGCCTGACGTATTTGTGAAATATCTTCAGGCACAGCTGTCGATCCATCCTTTACCTCAATCTTCAGGATCTTCACACCCCGGTCGGATTCGGCATAGCCGAAGTCAACAAAACCTATCGAGTGGGGATTGTCCTTTACGAGACTCAGCACCTCGGCATTTCCCTCTGCCAGAACCTGCCTGACTTCCCCGTTCACTCCTGTATCTCTGGCTTCAAGGGACGAGTCGAGATCCCTTTTCCCGGGGAATAGCCATTTGGCTAAGGTTTCTTCTGTTCCGGAATCCTCGCTTCTCTGGACGACCGTATCGATCCCGGCAATATCGGGCATACCTGAAATATCTTCTGAGTCTCCGTTGTAGAGGGCCTGGATCTCCTCAATTGTGATCGATTCAATCACGTTGTTCTGCGAGGTGATAAGCACTATGGCACTGGCCCCAACCGGGTGGACCTCCATCCCCGGGTAAGCGGAAAATTCCGAGTCCTTTACCTCTCTTGAGGCTGAGCCTATATCAACAATCCCTTCTCCTGCTTCGAGAATCCCTGAGCTTGAACCCCCGCCATTAACCGTAATATCGACTCCCGGGTGTTCATTCATGTAGACTGCTGCAAGGATCTCCGATACCGGCTGAATGGATGTTGAACCAGAGATTGTGAGTTTCTTCATTTCTTCCCCGCCTTCTATCGAAACCAGTGTATGGTCTGTTCCCTCTCCGGTACAGCCGGACGAAAAAAGAGCAGAGGCAAGTATGATTATCAGGATTATGAGAGCGAATTCCTTTTGCATAGTGATCACCGGGATTAATACCTGAAGAGAACTAAGTCTATGTTGAAATATACTTTGTCAAAATAGAGTATTGAAAGTACTTTTTAGTACGTACTTATATATAGGAAACATTTGTAAAAATATAACCTATCGATATATTATATCTTTCATTCCCCGAAATTTTAAGTTAATGGATCGCCGCCGGGTAGATACAGTCGCTGACAATAGTAAAACCACCACATTTTTAGGAAAGAGAAGTTCAGGGGATAAGAAAAAGCAGCAGTCCATACGCACCACAACTGCAGCAATAATAGGTGTAACCCTGCTTGGGTTATTCCTTCTTCTGTACGTATTCTCGTGTTTAAGCCTTGATTCAGGATTTTCAAGTCTCGAGGAGAGAATAACCGGGGATAACGTAAAGAGGGCGGTGAACGCCGTGAATTCAGAAGTCGATCGCCTCGATTCGATTACAAACGCGTGGGCGACATCGGAGGAGCTTTCAGGATTTATCAACAGCGGAGATACCTCCGCCGCCCGTCTCATATTCACCGACGGAAGACTGGTCGATGTCGGGATCAATATCCTTCTGATAACGGATTCAAACGGCAGCATCCTCTGGCACAAGTACATGAATCTGGATTACAACCACCAGATGCCCACTCCCAAGAGCCTTCTCTCGCAGATTACCGGGCGTGAAGATCTTATAGGAGATAAAGGAATAAAAGGGACGATGATGCTAAATTCCGGCCCTATGCTTGTTGCCTCACGTCCCCTTTACAATCAGGAAACAGGCGTTTTCATCGGCAATATACTTGTAGGCAGGTATCTTGACAGGAGAGAGATCTCCTCACTCTCTAATACAACACAGCTCAATCTTGCGGTGATAGATAACAGGGAAGAATATGAGGAATATTTCAGCCTGTTTGATGGCGGGAATGCAGGAAAAATTGTTCTTCAGGCTCTGAATAATGAATACATCGCGGGTTTTTCAGAAATCTATGATATATACGGGGAGCCTGTAGCCATACTGCAGATCACGGAACCGAGGGATGTAACGATGTATGGCAGGGGCGTCTTCGATATGCAGATTCTGATGCTCATATTTGCCTGCCTGATATTCGGAGTCGTGACTCTTGCCCTGATCCAGAGGTCGGTAATTTCGAGACTTGAGAAGCTCAACCGCCAGATCGGTTCTGTTGCGGATTCCGAAAACACGGGGAAAAGGATCGTTACGGATGGAAATGACGAGATCTCTTCTGTCGGTACTGCAATCAACATGATGCTTGAGTCGATAGATAAAGGAAAGGAACAGTATGCCAGGCTCTTTGACAATGCCAATGACATGATATTCACTCTTGATCCCGCGGGAAATTTTGTGTCCGCAAATAAGGAGACGGAGAAGAGGGCCGGAACCGGTAAGGAAGGCGTCATCGGAAGAAATATCCAGGAGTTTGTAAGGGCCGGGGATCTGAAGAAGATAGATGAGATCCTGGCCGGAAAGAAGAGCGGTGACAGGAAGATCGAGACAGGTTTCATCTCAGGTATGGGAGAAGAGCGAATAATCGAACTCAGTGCTCAGCCGCTGATGAATACTGATGGCCTGACGGGCACATTCGTAATTGCAAGAGATGTTACTGTAAAGAGAAAAGCGGATGAGGAGATCAGAAATCACAGGAATCGCCTTAAAGAGCTTGTAAAGGAGAGAACAACCCAGCTTGAAGAGGCAAACACTGAACTGGAACAGACAAATACAAATCTTGTCAGGGAGGTTGAAGAGAGGATAAAGTTTGAGGAGAGCCTTGCGGCCGAGAAAGAGCGTCTTTCCGTTACGTTGTCTTCCATTGCAGACGGGGTCGTTGCAACGAATTTCCTCGGGATTATAACCATTATTAACAAAGAAGCGACCTTGAAAACAGGCTTTTCCCGCGAAATGGCGGAGGGAATGAGGATAGACCGGATATTGCAGCTTGAAAAGGATGGTAAAAAAGAGGACGTTCTCAATATCGTGGAGAAGGTCATATCATGTAATGAAGTAATCGAGATCAATACGGGTATGGATCTTCTCGGCCGGAAAGGTGAGATCTGTCCTGTAGTTCTTTCGGCAGCCCCGCTTCTTGACAAGTCGGGCAATGCAATCGGTGCAGTTATCGTCTTCCGCGACATCTCCGAGCGTCTTGGATGGGAGGAGGAGGTCCTTCGCCGCCAGAAACTCGAATCCCTCGGTGTTCTTGCAGGAGGAATTGCGCACGACTTCAACAATATCCTGACCGCGATCTCGGGAAACATCGCGCTTGCAAAGAATTCCGTTGAAGGCAATGAAAAGTTCTGTTCTAGGCTCAATGAGGCTGAAAAGGCGATATCGCGAGCCAAGGATATAACAAGGCAGCTCATTACATTCTCGAAGGGTGGCTCTCCTGTAAAGAGGGTTACAGATATCAGGGATATTGTACGTGAATCGGCAGAGTTCGTATCCCACGGGAGCAATATCAGGCTTGATTTCGATATAGCGTATGATCTCATGAATGTTGATGTCGACCGCGGACAGATCAGCCAGGTAATCGAAAACCTCGTGATAAACGGTATTCAGGCAATGCCCGACGGGGGCATTATCCGTGTATGTGCAAATAACGTGGGGATGATAACCGGAAAGGATGGTCTTGAGGACGGTGAGTATATAGTAATTAAAGTAAAGGACGAAGGGTCCGGAATCCCGGAAGAGAGCCGCAAAAAGATATTTGATCCCTACTATACGACGAAGAAGAACGGAAACGGCCTCGGTCTCGCCTCATGCATGTCGATAATCAGGAAGCACGGGGGTGCAATAAAACTTGTCTCTGAAGTTGACATCGGTACCGAGTTCAGCATCTACCTGCCTGCAACGATGGAGGCCGTTGGGCCGGATGCCTGTATGCACAAAGGCGATCTCCGGGGTTCTTCGAGAGTTCTTGTCATGGATGACGACCGGGATATCTATGAGGTTATCCCTGACCTTTTAAGAGAATATGGTTTCGAAGTTGAGATCGCGAGGGACGGGGCAGAAGCATTGAGGGTTTACCAGGAATCGGTACTTATGAAGAGGTCTGTAGATGTCTTTGTAATGGACCTTACAATTCCGGGCGGTCTTGGAGGTGTTGATACCGTTGCACTCCTGCGGGAGTATGACCCCGGTATACTTGCCATCGTATCAAGCGGTTACTCCAATGACCCTGTCATGGCGAACTACAGGGAGCACGGTTTCGACGCTGTCCTTCCAAAGCCCTACGAGATCCAGGAGCTTGTAAGCCTTATCAACAGGCTCGTATCAGAAAAGAAAGATTTGAATAGCGGGGATTAATGCCCTGCCTTTTATGTTCAGACCTCGCAGCAGCTGTTTTCGAAAAGAAGTGAGAAAGATTCTGCCGGGAATCCTGACCATTCCGTTGTGCAGGGCCGCAGGACTTTTTTATGTGCATTTATCCTCCTGATCTCCTTTCTGATCTTCGCCTTATTCTCTTCGTATCCTGCCTTTTCATTATCTTCAAACCGGTTCACTGGCGATCGGGCAATATTGAAGGCGGCGTTCACATCGGCATGGCCTATATAACTGCATTCCCGGCATTGAAAGATCTTCCTGTGCCTGTGGCCAAGTGCGCCGCACCTGTTGCAGATCTGCGAGGTGAACGAGGGGTCGACATACAGGACGGATATCCCCTGCCGGATCGCACGATTCTCCACCATCTGGCAGAGATGAGAAAAATACCAGTTATTTATAGAAAATTCGGAGATAATCCTTCCTTTGCTCTTCATTCTAAGTCTTTTCCCGGAGAGTCGCTCGAATTTGATTCCGCAGCCGAGATCCGATGCAATCCTGACAATCTCTTTGCTTAAATATTTGTTCAGGTCCTTGAGCTGGCTGTTCTCTTTTTGGTTAAGCCTCTTTAAGTTCCTGTTTCTCTTTTTATTTTTGAGCTTCTTTCTCTCCCTTGAAAAGCCTTCATGGATAAGGCGTGCCTCTCTTCCGAGCTTTGCAGTAAATCCCGTTTCAGGGTCCGCGACCACTGCTACATATCCGGTTGTGTTCAGGTCAATTCCGATCCATCTGCCGGACTGTGCTGTTTGTGTCTCTGTCATAATAAACTCCTCCTTCGGATCTGGGTGAGTGAAAATTTTTCGCGGGACAATGGTGTAAAAATAGGATATTCGGGTTTAATCTGGGTTTTTAGACCCATGTTTGGTAATAGATTCCCATTCAATATATATTTTATCGTCAAAAATCAGTAATTGGTCCGTAAATTATAGTTATTACTGGTTTTTTGAACATAATAGAATATTTTATGAATTAATATTACTCTATTTTAATTGATAGCATGATTTTCGATAACCAGTTCTTCTCATTCCTGAATTACACGATAAGAGCTGTTCTTCTCATATCTGCAGGTATCATTCTGGTAAACCTGATATCCGAAACCGGGATCATCTCAAGGATTAAGATAATATCTGTTCCCTTCTGCAGGATATCCGGCCTCTCCGGGGAGGCTGTGGTTTCCATTCTCTCGATGGTGATAAACCCGACGGCAGGCAAATCGATGCTTGCCGAATATCACAGGGAGGGCAGGGTCGGAAAGGAGGAGATAGTCCCCTCCCTCATTATCGGCACATTTCCGGCGGTCTTCGGCGAATCGCTCTTCAGGGCCCAGTTCCCTACAGCAGTCGTCATACTCGGTCCGGTTCTCGGCGGGATATACACCTTTTTCAATCTTTTTTCGACCTTTATACAGGTCTGCGGGGCGCTGGTATACACGAATCTCGTGGT
>JAFGKW010000032.1 GCA_016928355.1 Methanomicrobiaceae archaeon | reverse complement strand
TCATCACGAACTTCCCGACTATTGCCGTGATTTTTACCGTATCGCCGCCACCCGGGATTAACGCGGCGAGGTTGAGGCCGGTTCCGACGAGATCGCCTCTCGAAAGAGTCGCCGCGATATCGCAGATATTACCAATTGTGAAGAATCAAAATATATCTGAAAAATTTATTTGAAGATTACTTCTCTTCAAACCACCAGTCAGGATATTTGTTTTTTCTCAAATACCCTCTTACAGCAACTGTTGAAACTACTGATATACCTATTATTCCGCTGACAGCTGCTAAATAAACAGGCGGCATTGAGAATAGACTATTTAGAAATACACTCCCGCCACTGCTTCCTTCACCGGATGAGCCGGGATTATTACCGGCCTCTTCTGAAGTTGAAAGCTCAGACTCGTCCGGGGCGGCGACCACAGGAGTGTCATAATTATCCTCATCTTTGATTGCCTTTTCATTAATCGCAGGTGCAGGAGTGACTATGGTCCAGTCATAGGATGGTGATCTGCCAGCCGCTGCTCCTGATGCACCAGATGCTCCAGATGAACCTGATGTAGTTGAATATACAACAATGGTCGAGACAGGTAAGGCAGGATTTATCGGATCTCCGTTATCATCGGATATCAGTTCATCATACAGAACAACTGTAGAAGTTCCTTCCTTCAGGCCGGTAAATGTAATCCTGGCAAGCTCGATATCCGTGGCACCGGGACCGACTGTTTTTAGCAGGTCTATGGTTTTTAATCTTATATCTGAGCCTGTACCAAGTCCAACCGTCTGGTGCATAGTTGCCCATGCAGGATATTCAACATTGGCGATCCCTACATATTGAGAATTAACGGACACATTCAGAAAATAACCGGCAAAACCTGTAGGGGCCTCGTCCAGAGAAAGAATTAATGTAGTGCTCCCGCCAGTTGAGATTGAACCATCCTCAAGACTGATTGTGGCGGCAGCTGTGCATTGAACAGCCAGAAAAGAAAAAAATAAAATGAAAATTAATCTGTACTTCATATTACCCCCAAATTTACTAAATCATCTCGTATAGCGCAATTATGTCAATAAACTCTAAAGTACCATCCGAATTAAAATCAAATCCCCATACTGCCCCGTTTGCAATGATCCAGTCCAGTTTTTCAAAAAACATATTGACATCGGCATAATCCAGCTGTGAATTCCCGTTTAAATCCTCATATAAACCATCACCATTAAGGTCATTAGGAGTATCCTCCTGCCCTTCAATAGGTATTATAGAAGAGGATATCCAAAAACCATTCTCATCAGTCACAGACTCCCCGTTGATGTTTGTAACAATTACAGACCAGTTGCCTGTTTCTGCCTTTGTAAGATTAAACCCGGATATTATCTCCGAACCCGATGTATATGACAGATCGTATCCGGAAATATTCGTGAAATTTGCATTACGAAGAATTACTGTCGCGCCTTGTAAAAATCCGGAACCCCTGATTGTAATATTTACCGGGCCTTTATTGGATTCCTCCGCAGGATCAATACCTGTGATAGCAAGCGGAGCGAATCTCGTTACAGTAAAAGAACCAGAAATAAATGATACATCCATATTGCTTCCGGATTCATCATCAAAATTCGGACTTGTGAAAACAAATCCTGTTGTTCCGGGATACAGGCCCCGGACAGTAATTGTTGCAAGTTCGATATCGGTCGCACCGGCCTGAACTTCATTACTCAAATCAGCTGCCTTTAAAAGAACATTCTCAGTTGCAGGAAGGCTGCTTACGTCGTTCATCAGAGCCCAGGGAGGGTAACTGACCGAAGTTACCTCGGCAACCGATGCATTGCCTATATTCAGGTATACATTGTAACCACTGAAACCATCCGGAACCTGATTGAGTGTTAGTGTAATTTCAGCAGTGTTATCAGGAGTGGCTACTTCAGCAGAAGTGGTGCTGACAACAGCGGATGTGTTTCCTAAAGAGCATACAACAATAACAGGTTCAGGAAAAACCGGATTTATATCATTGTCACTATCATCGGAAAATATTTCATTCGAAAACTGTACCTGAGAAGAACCATTCTTAATACCGGTAAAAGTAATCCGGGCAAGTTCGATATCTGTCGCACCGGACTCAACTGCATGACCAAGATCGACTGTTTTTAACCGGACTTCAGCACCTTCTTCAAGTCCAATCGTATCCGTCATCAGTGCCCAGTCAGGATATTCAACATCAGTTATCCTGACATATTCTAAATCAACCGAAACATTGACGAAATAACCGGCAAAACCCAATGGCGCCTTATCCATCGAAAGGAGCAGGGTCGTAGTTTCACCGACAGAAACGCTACCCTCTTCAAGGATGACATTGATTAGTCCGGATTCGTTTCCTGAAGAGCATACAACAATAACAGGTTCAGGAAAAACCGGATTTATATCATTGTCGCTATCATCGGAAAATATTTCATTCGAGAACTGGATCAGGGAAGAACCATTCTCTATGCCGGAAAAAGTGATCCTGGCAAGTTCGATATCTGTCGCACCGGCCTCGACGGCATGTCCAAGATCGACTGCTTTTAACCGTACCTCGGCACCTTCTTCAAGTCCTATTGCATCTGTCATTAATGCCCAGTCGGGAAATTCAACATCACTAATCTGTATATATTCTGAATCAACCGAAACATTAACAGAATAACCGGCAAAACCCAAAGGAGCCTCATTCATCGAAAGGATCAATGTCGTAGTCTCCCCGGCTAAAACAGTTCCATTTTCAAGAATGACATTGACCGCTGTTACACATTGTATAGATAAAACTAAAAGTAAAATTGTAAAAATATACTTTTTCATCTAATACCCCCATAACCAAATCAAACTAATTGCATAAGCAAAATTTTAAAGATAAACCAGATCGATGAAACAATGCCTTTTAGCAGAATGAGTCAAGAAATCCCCAGATTAATAAACCCATTTTAATTTAATTAAATATTAGAAATACTAAAAGCTTTCTTTTTTGTTTAAAATCAATTTAACTCTGTTTTTAATTGAAAAATATTTCTGATTTATGTGGGAAGTATAGCTTTTGATCTTTGCAGGACATCCCGGATTGAAATAATATTCATAATACTCTGAGATTATTTAATCTAAAATAAAGAATTAAAAATTCCAACAATATTAACCCACAGCACCTGTTGTTTCCCCCGCGACAAATGATTTATCAGCTTTTTTATTGAACATATTACAAAATACAACAGAATAAAGGGAAGGAGAATCAAATTTGAAGTCACCATTCAGTATTCTCGCAGATTTCATCACATCAAGGCCGAAAATAACCGCAGCTATCGTCATCATCTGGTTTATAATTTCAATGTACGGGATGACGCTCGTCTACATGAAGACGGGCAACGACACATATGTCGACAAGAATTCGAAGACCGGAATTAACCTCGACCAGTACCAGGAACTCTTCAGTTCGGATGCCATAATGGTGATATTCGAGTCAGACAATGTTCTTGACCCTGAAACTCTTGAATATATGGACCGGCTGATGGCGGACTTTTCGAACGAAGGGGGCGTCAAAGAGGTCTCGGGAATACCCGAAATGATAAAAAACCTCAACGGAGGAGTCCTGCCCCGTTCACAGGCCGAGATCAATACAATAAAAAATTCCCTTCCGGAAGAGACAGTAAACAGATACCTACCCTCCAACATGATGACAATTGGCGTCATTCAGCTCGAGACCGGAATATCTGAAGAAAAACAGGAGTCCCTGCTTAATTCACTCGATACAATAATTGACATATCAAACCCTTCTCCGGCCCTAACCATTACCCTGTCCGGATCGCCGGCATTCAGCCAGCAGATGAATGAAGAGATGGGGACATCCACAGGCGTCCTGATATTCGCCGCAATGGCACTGATGATCGTAGCAGTCGCAATCCTCTTCTCCCATGTATCATACCGTTTCCTGCCTGTCGGGATCGTCTTCACCGGTCTCATCAACACTTTCGGTGTAATGGGCCTTGCAAACATCCCGATAAGCATGGTTGTCATCGCCGCATTCCCCGTTCTTATAGGGATAGGAATAGACTACGCGATCCAGTTTCATTCCAGGATTGATGAGGAGTCAAGGCGATACGACAACATCGAATCGGCGGCAAGAAAGACGATCGTCTCCTCCGGCCCCGCAATCCTCTACGCAATGATTGCAACATCGCTCGGTTTTATTGCGATGTATGCAGCCCCGATCCCCATGGTCGTGGATTTCGGGCTAACATGCCTGATAGGAGTTATATGCTGCTACATCTCCGCACTCCTGACGGTGCCGACATTCTGCATCCTCTTCAGGTACAGGCCAAAAGAGAGTACTGACAAGGGTCTTCAGGCAAAGATTGAGGCCTATGACAGTTTCCTCGGGAAGATTGCACTTGCGATTGCAAGGAAGCCCGTAATCATTCTTCTCGCACTGGGCTTTGTAGCCGTCATCGGAATCCAGCTTGACGAGAGGGTCCCGATAAGCTTCGACGAGGAGACCTTTGTCCCGCCCGACATGCCCGCAGTCGTTGACATGAACAAGGTCACCCGGACCATGGGATCGACAGACAGTATGACCGTTCTCGTAAAAGCGGATAACCTCTACGATCCGGCAGTAATGAGATGGATCGATGAATTCAGTGATTATGAAGTCGGGCTGAGAGGAGAACTGACAGGCGTTTCAAGTATAACAACCCTAATCAAACAGTACAACGGCGGCTCGATACCGGATACACAGTCAGGAATAAAGCAGATTCTGGAGATGATCCCTGATGAAACAAAACAACAGTACATCAACGGAAAAATGAATGCTGTTATAGAGTTCAATATGAAAGAGATCGAACCGGACGTCTTCCATACTCTTGTATACAATGTCAGAAAGGATCTCGACTGGAATTACCCGCCACCGGGGGTCGAAGTCACTCTTACCGGCCAGACCGACCTTAATATATCCCTCATGGACGGAATCCGCGAGGGCAAAACACAGACTACAATCATTGGATTCATACTGATATTTGCATGGCTCATCCTGATATACCGCAGGATATCAGCAATATCACCACTGATACCTATCATAATGATAGTCGGGTGGAACGGGGCGATAATGTACGGCTTCGGGATCGATTACTCCCCGATGACCGCCGTTCTGGGATCGATGACCATCGGAATTGCATCCGAGTATACGATCCTGATAATGGAGAGATATCTCGAAGAGCGTTCATTTGGAAAGAACAGGATAGAGGCAATCCGGATTGGCGTTCAGAAGATAGGAACGGCCATTACGGTTTCGGGACTCACCACGGTATTCGGGTTCTCCGCACTGCTGCTATCTTCGTTCAACATCATCAAGAATTTCGGAATGGTCACGGTCATCACAGTCGGTTTCTCGCTTATTGGCGCAATAGTGGTCATGCCGGCAGTACTCTCGATAATGGGCAGATTTGAAAAAATGCCTTCAGAAAGATAGACAGGATTGGATTTTTACATAAATCCTGCAATAAATCTATTTCATTAAAAGACTCATTATTCTGAAGGTGATCTCTTGAACACTTATGACTATGCCAGTGAAAAGACGATTGTTCAGACAGGAATAAAACTGAGCGCAAATACCTACCAGCTGTCTGTGACAAATCTCCGCCTGGCATTCGTACCCCGCGAATCAACAGGAATTTCTCCTTTTTCATATTATTACGAGCATATCTCCGGGATAAGGCCGGTTCAGAGCGGCTACTATGAACCCTGCATCGAGCTCTCGATAACATACTCAAACGGAATGACAGATGCTATGCAGCTGGTATTTGCAGATGCGGGCGACCGCGACAGAACCCTGTATGCTATCAATAATGCATACTCTGAAAGGGTCTCCAGGATCGAAGCCGAAAGGAATCCTCCACTGGGAGCCCATGATATCTCAATGCAGAATGAATACGGGGAATACCACGACGATTATATGTCGGCTGAAAAGACTCGTACAGGCGGATATGATGACTATGACACCGGAATGAAAAGCAGTGGTTATGGTGAGATGGATTATGGGAACGGCCGGTACCTGTCATTCTTCGACAAATTCACAGGACTCATAAAGAACCCGTCAGGGACGTTTCCCTCCCTCTATTCCGATGAGTTCAGCGACGGCCTTAAATTCATGCTTGTTATGATGGCGATATCAGCAGTTGTCAATACCATGCTGACAGGATTCCTTGCAAGTAAAATACTGCCGGGGCTCGAGACTTTCTCCGGTCTTGGAAGCGATCCTGCATCTCTTGTCATACTTGTTCTTGAGGTCTTCATCTTCCTCGTTCTTACTCTTGCCATATACGGCCTTCTTACATTCGCAATCAGCAGAATCTTCGGATCAGAGATGTTTCCTGATGACTCGATGAAGGTGACAATGTATTCATCGGTGCCATTTGCAACTGTAGGACTTATACCCTTCTTCGGCCTGTATATTGCTCCGGTATGGACAGTCTACCTGCAGGCAAGAGGTCTTGAAGAATGCAACGAAATAGAAGGGCGTACCGCGATAGTATCTTCAGTAGTTGCAGCAATTATCCTGGCAGCGTTATTCTATATTATAATAATTAGCGGAAAGGTGGGATTTGAATGAAAAACAACCGTTATTTACGAAATGCAATCCCTGCACTGATACTGATATTATTTATCGCAGTAATCCCTGCGGCAGCTGAGCTTGAACCTGATTTTGACTGGCAGGTCTACAGGATAAATACTGAAGATTGGACAGGGTATTCGGACTATATCAAATACTCCGGAACAATATACAAGGTCCATTTTACAGATGAGACAACAGGAGGAGCAGTGGCATGGGACTGGGAATTCAGCGAGGACGACTGGTGGGGTTCAAGTGAACAGGATCCTATCCATATTTACACACAGGAAGAAGCAGAAGAAGATCTTTACTCATTTAAGGTCACATTGTCTGCATCAGACAGCAGTGGTGTTCCATACGAGGTTTCACATACAATATATGTCGAAGAAGACGAATGGAACCTGAATCCAATCTACGATTTGACACCGGCACCGACAACTGCACCTACACCTGTGCCGACAACTGCTATTCCTACGCCCACACCTGTGCCAACAGAACCCCCGACACCAACACCGGTACCGACTGAACCGCCCGTATTCAGCATGAATGTCCCGGTAATCTCCCCTGAAATAATAAAACTGAAGGCCGCATTCAATGATCACCTTGAAGTAATTCTCCAGGTCTTCAGAAATATTGGGATCCTCTCAGAATAGAATTATTTCTTTTTTTGAAAAATATTGAATTTCGTGGACAATCAACAGGTCTGCGAAACGGATAACACGCCTTTACTCAGACCTGTTTTTGCATTCACACCTGCCAATCGTCAGGAAAACGACGATCGACATCAGTGCGGTCAGGATGAAACCCGTAAAATAATCTGCATATTGCGAAACCACTCCGGCGATAAAGGGAAGAAAAGTCATTCCCCCATATGCGGCCGTATTGAAAAGGCCGACAATTACTCCCTGCCTGTACCCGGTTCCTGCAAGAAAATCGGTCTGTCCCACAAAGATGAAACCTGCAACCAGACCTGTAAGAGCAAAGACAATTATTACCGCAGCAAGCCCGGCCTGAGGTGCGAAATATGCCAGAGCAACCGAAACGGCCATGAGCACAGCACCGGCACGGATTACCGGGACAGGTTTGTACGAGGTTCTCGAAGCCGCGATTGATGAGACGATCGTCGCCACGTTCATGATGCCTATCATCAGGCTCAGGATAACAGGATCTTCATCGGTAAATTCAGGATAAAGTGATGTGAGGACACCGGTGGAACCGACAAGGATTATTGTCGAGAGATAAAGCCACCTGTAATCGGAGATTATCCTCATCGTCTCCGCCTTCGCCCGGATAACCGGGACAGTCTCTTTTGCAGAGATGTTCAGCAACAGCGGAATAACCGAAAATCCGGTAAAGAGAAATATCCCGCCCATTGCTCCTGCAGCCGGCTCAAGGAGACCGGTAAGGACCAGCCCAAGAACAAGACCAAGGTTCAGGCAGGCAAAAAAATAGCCGGTAAGATGCTTGTGATCATTCTGCTCGTTTACCCATGAAAGTGCGGAAGAAATGAACATTCCGCCACCTATACCCTCGATAAAACGGAACAGTATGACCTCATATGCACCAGGCAGAAAAGCGATTGCCACTCCTGAAAGAACGGTTAGAACAAGCCCGGTTCTTATCAAAAGGATCTTTCCAATCCTGTCGGATAACAGTCCTGCCGGATAAACGGTCAGGAAAGCACCCAGAAAATACGCGGAAAATATTGCACCCTGTATAGCAGGAAGCTCTTTTGCAAAAAATGGAAGTACAGGGATGACCGCATTAGAAAGCGCCATTACGGCAAATACGCCAAATATAATTGAGAGGCGTTCTTTCATATGCAAAGCACCGCTTTTTCAGGTCATCCTGTAGGTTTCAAGATTCTTTGGAGCATGTGTCTCGATTCTAAAGCGCTTGTAGATTGAGGACGCGAGATCGATTGCATTCTTCTCGTCCCCGTGAATTGTGAAGACCTTCTCCGGTCTCGGGTTTAAGTGGTTGATGTACGCCATGAGCTGCCGGCGATCCGAGTGTCCTGAGAAACCGTCGATCGTCTGGATCTCAAGATTTATTACAATCGTGCCACGTCTTCCCTGGGGGATCTCCTTCCAGCCCTTCTGGATTCTCCGTCCCATAGTCCCGTCCGCCTGGTAACCGACGAATATCAGCATATTCTTCTCGTCGCCTGCAAGGCCGTTCAGGTACTCCATTACAGGACCGCCGTTAAGCATACCGCTTGTGGTAATAATAATCGAAGGGTCGCCGCCGATTACGTTCTCCCTTATTGAGGAGGAGTCAACCTGAACAAAGCATTCAGCGAGGAAGGGATTCATCCCTTCCTGGAATATCTGTTTTCTCAATTCAGGATTCAGGTACTCCGGGTATGTGGTGTGGATGGCAGTCGCCTCCTTGATCATTCCGTCGAGATATACCTTCACCTTCGGGATCTTGCCGAGCCTCATTCCCTCTTCAAGCGTCAGCATAACCTCCTGGGAACGTCCGACTGCAAATGCCGGGATAATTACCTTCCCGCCGCGGTTGATGGTCGTGTTGACCGCCTCATAGAGCTTCTCCTCCGCATCCTTCTTTGAGGGCTGGAGATCGTTTGAACCGCCGTAGGTGCTCTCTACAAATATCGATTCGAGCCTCGGGAACTGTGAAGTTGCGGGCCCGAAGAGACGGGTCTTTCCATAATTGAAGTCACCAGTGAATGCGATATTGTATAATCCGTCGCCCACGTGGAAATGAGCTATTGCCGATCCGAGGATATGGCCGGCATTATGGTATGTGAGCTTGATATCCGGCGCAATGTCGGTAACACTACCATAATTCAGGACAATAGATCTCTTCAGGTACTCCTGGACCTCTTTTGAGGTGTATGGAGCCTGACCTGCCTCATTGGTTACAACTTCAAGATAATCGAGCTGGAGCATTACGGCAAGATCCCTTGTAGCCGGTGTGCTGTATACCGGACCTTCGAAACCGTACCTGTAAAGAAGAGGGACAAGTGCACAGTGATCAAGATGTGCATGTGTCAGAACGACTGCATCAAGCGTATTTAACGGATAGATCTCGGGAACATACAGGTAAGGAAACCCGTCACTGCTTCCTGGCTTCTCCCCACAATCGATGAGAATCTTGCTCTCGGGAGTCGACAGGAGGAATGCAGCCCTGCCGACTTCCCTGCAGCACCCGAGTGTTGTAACACGTACCCATTTGTCCTTGTTTGTGACGTCCCTGTGAATTCTTCTGCCGATCGTTCTTAAAAATACCTTCCTCTCGTCTTTTACAGAGCGTAAATACTGGCGGATCTGTTTAACCGTGGAACTCTCTATCGGAGGTGTCCTTACCACCTTCGGAGTCCAGCCGATCTCCTTCGTTATATCTCTTAATGTCGTTCCGTTCTTACCGATTACGACCCCGGGCTTCTCTGCCTCGATTAAAACTTCACCGGTATCAGGGTCAAAAAATATATCCGTTATTCCCGCACCATCGGGAACCACCGCTTCAATTTCAATTGCAGCTTTTTCAGGGTCTTCAAGAATATTTGGCCTGACGACGATCCTTTTTCTAAGATCTCGTGCAAGAATTTTAATCAGATCCGCCTCATCGGCGAATTTTTTCGGGTCATCTGTATATATGACAAGTTCCGGCCCTTCGAATTCAACGTTTGAGACGTTTATTCCCTTGGGTACCTTATCGTTAATCTTGTCTTTAAGCTCTTTAAGCCTGTCTTCAATCAGCATAAAAAATCGTTCCTAAAAAAAGAAAAAAAAGAAAAAATTACTTTTGTATTCCTTTTTCCGTAAATTCTTCATATTTGTCTTTAGTAATAACAACAACACTTATTTCTTCGCCCGATGCCGAATCTCTCCTCATTGCGGAACGAATAGCACGAATTGCGAGCTCTACGCACTCTTTTTCAGCCATATTCTTCTCAAACCGGTCTTCCAGGACACCATATGCAAACGGAGAGCCTGAGCCGGTGGCGACAATATCGTCCTCCCTGGACGCCCCGCCAAGTGCATCGACCGAATATACGGAAGGGCCACTTGAGTCGATCCCGCCTACAAGGAGCTGTACATAATACGGCATCATTCTGTTGTTGTTCAAAATATTGCTCAGAAGGGATGCGGCAGCCCCGACGGACATCTCCCTTCCTCTCCTGATATTATAAAGACTGCATTCCACCTGAACCCACCTTGCAAGCTGCTGGGCATCGCCAACACCTCCGGCTGTTGTCATACCGATCCTGTCAGCAATCTGATATACCTTTTTTGCCGTTTTACTGGCAATCATATTTCCCATTGTCGCTCTTCTTTCTGTTGCCAGAACCACTCCGCCATCAAAAACAAGACCGACTGTTGTTGTTCCCTTAAGTATATTTTCAGAGGTACCCTGCATGTGCATATCCAAACACACTCCTAAAATTAATATTAAAAGGTTTTAAAAACGCTTCTGATATAAAAAGGACTTTATTGATATTAAGTTTTGCCATTGGAACGAAAAAAATCAGAAGAGTCACTGATTTTCTTCGCAAAGCACCTGTATCAGCTGCCTGTCGAAAAGAATCGAGACCATCCTTCTGTCCCCGTTGATTACCGGAAGCTGATCGACCCTTGATCTTTTCATCTTAAGGGCACACTCACTGACCTCTGCATTCTGGGGAACGGCGACGACCTCGGAGACCATAGCCTCCTTTACAGGCTTGTTGGGAAGCTGGACCTTCGATATCCCGAAAGATATCATGTGCATATCGCGAATGCTCTCCCATGTCCACTCATCATCATCTGTACCGTTTGAGAGATCACTGACCTCAACACTATCCTCTATTATTGCATGCTTTATGAGATCCCTCTCGGATATTATACCTGTCAGTTTATACTCGGAATTCAGGATAGGAATTGCATCAAAGCCTGATATCTCCATTATTCTTCCGACAAGAGGGAGAGGCGTCTCTTCCCAGAGGGCAAATGTGGGGCTTGTATAATTATCTTTTATTATGTCCTTTATCTTCTTCCGGGCGACTGCAGTGACGAGATCGGCGACACTGAGAATTCCTACAAGTTTCCCGTTATCGACTACAGGAAGTCTTCTGATATTCTCCTTTATCATAACGGATGCGGCATGGTTTATTGTTTCATCCGGACCGATGGTTAAGGGATCCGAAGTCATAAGAAGACTTAACTGGGTCTCTTCCGACTTTCTGAGCAGATCCTTTCTTGTGATGATTCCAACAAGTTCATTATCCTTTGTTACCGGAACACCACTGATTCCAGTTCTTTTGAGAATCCTGAGAACATCGTCCCTGTTGCCCGGAGTCTCCACCGACACAACATCATCGACCATATAGTCACGGACGAGTTTTCCTTCTATAATCTCACCACCATAGTCGATACTTTGCTGTGCTTTGTAACGAAATCGGTTACACTGCCAAGGAGAAGACGGTCTATTCCGCTCTTCCCGTGCGAGCCAAGGACAATCAGATCCGCGTCAATTTCCTCTGCAAGCTTTACGATCTCCTCCCCTGCATGACCCTCTTTTATAAACGAACTGAAATTCAGGCCATTCTTTCCGGCACCTTCTTCCGCCTCTTTAAGTGCTTCTGCACCGATTGACTCAAGACGGTTATAGACCACCTCCATTGTACTGTCAGCCGGGATATTCTCAAAACCGCCCGTTTCAATGACATATACAGCATTAAGTGCGGATTTCCAGACTTTTGCCTCTTCCAGCGCCGCTTCGAAGGCTTTTTTGCTGACTTCAGAGCCATCAATTGCAATTAGAATAGTATTGAACATATACAAGCCTCAAATTTGCGTTTACTATTTTTTTTTTAAATCATAAAATACATTCTCTCAATAAAGGAGAAATTCATCCGGTTTGCCACTGTTTTCACCGGGTCGCGGCTAAAAGAGAGATTCGCCCTCGAAGGGTCAACAGTATAGAATGCAGCCTTATTTTTCACTTCTATGCAATGACTGCGCCCGAAAATCTCAGAACCGGCGACGGCAGTATCAATCGCCTCTTCCGGAGATGCCCCATAGACGGCAGATAAAAAAGCCATCTCCTGGAACATGTCGGGCTGGACGAACATCACATTGTCAGTGCCAAGAACAACATTACACCCATATTCGATCATCTTCTTTACCGGAGGATTCTCCGGGCCGGATGCAACACCGAGGATCCAGTTTGAACGCGGGCAGACGGCTATTGAAATCCCCTCATCAGCGCACCTTTTGAGCTGCCTGTCGGTGGCGTGTGTACAATGAACCAGCATGTCCGCCCCGGCATCGATTGCGGGGTCGATATCGCGGTCGTCCTTCTCTCCTGCATGGAATGCCACAAATCCGCCCCTCTTCTTTGTACTGGCGGCTCTTTCAAGAACATCTACCCCTTCCTTAGTGCTCGAGACGCCGATTCCGTCGGAAACTTCCTCACCGCCATCTCTGCCGAGAATTACCGCATCCGCACCTGAACCTTCAAGAGCTGACCTGAGGATACTGACACCTTCTACACCTCCCTCCCTGAAATCACAGAATCCGGGAGTTGCAGAGGACATCATAAAAGAGATACTTTTGCGGATCCCTTCTGCCAGGATGTCTCTACCGGACTGTGCAAGAATCCTGTGCTTCAGACCACCGGGAGGGGCAACCAGATCTGACAGCGAGCCTTCCGCCCGTACATCCATTGCGACGGTATCTGCAAGATGTGTATGAGAATTGAATAGGCACGGGAATATCCACCTGTCTTCAGCCCGATCCACCTCATCTATCGATTCAATAATCCCATCCCTGACGCTGATCTCCACATCCCTCATACCTGATTCACAGCCAAGATATGCCCTTCCCGATACAACGATTTCCCTGTCCATCCTTACCCTGCCTCTTATTTATATATTCAAAACACAGACATATAAGCATGGCAGCAAAGAAGAAAGGCGGCGGTCTGGTGTCATCCGCAGGTCTTGTAACATATTATGACAGCGAGGACAAAAGAGGGGTTCATTTCTCTCCTAAAACAGTCCTGATAGTAACGGCAATTATCGGATTGCTCGTTGCTGGAGTAGATATTGCATATAGAATGAATCTTATTTAAAAAATATTTTTTCTCAGTTGATTTATTTTTTATTGATTTGCCTATTCAATTCCCTTAATGCCTTCATGGTTATGTCTGTTTCAGGCGGGAAATAGAGTTCATCATGGCCTTTCCAGAACGGACAGTTCCTGAAGACTACCGCCGGAATTCCCCTGTCTGATTCTCCCATGACAAAATTCGAGAATGCTGCGATCTCATCGACAACAGCCTCCTCGGTGATCTCCAGGACTCTTCCGAAGAGATCATGATCACCCCTGAAATCACATATGGCATCCATTCCCGCCCAGCCGATTGCAACACCTGTCTGGCCTCTCCTGAAGGATCTGCCGCAGGTATCGGTAATTATCACCCGTATATCATGACCGGTGATCTCATGCACCCGCTTTCTGATCTCTTCTGCGGCGCCCATAGGATCAGGAGGGAGAAAGATTACAATCCCCTTTTCAACATTGGAGTTGTCCACACCGGCCCGGACACCGGTATGGCCAAAACTCATGCGTGACAGAACAAATGGGTACTCAAGCAGAATTTCATCAGTTTCATCAAGAACTACCTGGATGAACCTCTCGTCCTCACCGCACATTGCAGCAATCCCCTTTGCCTTTTCAGACGGCGTAATCTCATCGAGAATTCTGATATGACCCTTTGTCTTTGAATATACCGAAGATGCAATACAGAGGATATCGCCATCGGCAATACTAATCCTTTTGCAGATCTCCCCGGCAAGATCATCGCCAGGGTGGAACACGGGGAGACCCTCTACAGGAAGGACTTCAATACTCATAACGTGATATCAGATTTTCCATATAATAAACCCGTTTATTCTGGATCAGGTGATCTTCCTGATACCGGATGTAAAATGCCGGCAGGCAAAATTAGGGGGAACCCCGGGCTAAAGAGCGCAGAACATGAAGAAAAATCACCATTCCATTCTTAAAAACCCCGACGCGCCGGGAGAAAAGACCATTATGCTCTTTTCACTAGTCGTCAGAATTCCGCCTGATAACCGTGGTCAGGACGCCGAAAAATTAATAATTAAATATACATAGTAAAAGTACGGTGTACCTTATAGTTCGCTGCCCCGGATGTCTGACTTTCACATATATGGACAAGTACCAGAAGTGGAAGCTATGTCCTGTCTGCGGTGAGACTATCAGTCCGGGTAAGGTTCAGGTTTATATCGACGTTAATAAGCCCGGCGAAGCAGAGACAATCGCCCGCCAGCTCCAGAAATACCTTCAGGATAATAAGAAAAAAGACCTCAGCAACGAAGAGATACAAAATATTAGGGAAGAATATGCAGGCTGGGTTAGAAGCAATCCTCCATTGTGAGATACAAATATTGACTACAGCCAGGGTTTTCCGCATCCGGGACAGATTATCGTAACCTGTCTTCCGCAGTGCGGGCAGTAAAGGCCGTTCTTGTTTTCGATCAATGGAGTTCCGCATTTTTTGCAGCGCATATCCTCTTCATATCCGCATTTATGTTTTACCATTGATAAATGATTATTTTTATATAATAAAATCTTTATCTAAAAAAAGCAGTTAATCCTCGTCCTGAACCCCTTCGACGACCCTTGCAACCGTTATCGCGCCATTAGGACAGGTCTTCTCGCAGGTCTTACAGCCAGTGCATTTCTCAGGATGCAGGAAGGTCAGCCTCCCGTCTTTAACCCTCATTATAACGTCATCATTTGATGAGGCAGCAGATGATCCAAGCCGGGGGTCGATCTCCTTGTTTATCGGGCAGGCAACCGCACAGTTCCCGCATTTCATGCACTTTGCATCATCTACATGGAGGAAGTATGAAGCAAGGAAATATGTCTTCTCATATTTGTTTCTCTCAAGAAGATCCCCGCTCCTGAGCACATTGTCAGGGCATGCCTCAACACAAAGCCCGCACCGGATACAATGTCCTTTATAGATCACCGGCGCCCAGGTGCCGTCATCCATCTTGAGGACCTCAATCGCACCCGGCGAGGGGCAGATCATCATACACCGCAGTTCATGAGTACATTCGTTCCCGGTGAGTTGGGGATAGTCCCTGAAATGAGCAGGTGCCTCAAGCAGAGGGGTCTTTGCAAAGAAGAACTTTTTCAACCATTCGGGCCTGCAGAACTCCCGGATGTAGTAGATTATTGACGAAGACATTTTTCACCTCTCGTTGCACGCGATACAGGGGTCGGAACTGATGAACGTCGACGTAATATCTGCGGCAGAATCAATCCCTTTAAGCATGTAGTGCCCGCAGGCCTCTATGTTCATTATTGAAGGCGTCATTATCGCAATATCAAGGATCCTCCCGTATTCATCGGTCTTCAGGTCGTATGTCAGCTCTCCACGCGGCGCTTCCCCTTTCCACGAATAAGAGCCCGCACCAACCTCTCCGCCGCTCCTGATAAGGCCGGCCGGCATCTCATTCAGGCATTTACGAATGAGAGCGATACTCTGCAGGACCTCCTGGAAACGAACCATTATCCGTGCATAGTTGTCGCACTCGTCCCGAAGAACAGGTTCAAAATTCAGGAGTTTGTATGTCGCATGGTTAAGTCTCTCGTCGAGGCGGACCCCGCTGGCCCTCGCAGTCGGCCCGACTGCATGTGCGATCCTCGCCTCTTCAGGAGTGAGAATACCTACCTCTTTGCTGCGCAGGGCGATCATCCGGCCGTTCTCGAACATTCCCATAAATCTCCGGATATCAGATTCTATCTTTAAAAGAGCCAGTTTCAGCTTCTCTGCATCGGCCGGTTTAATATCGAACCTCACCCCGCCGGGGATGATATAAGCACAGGTGACCCTTGCTCCGGTAAGAAGCTCCAGCTGATCCATAACGGTCTCACGGATGTTCAGAAGATACATTGCGAGAGTCTCGTGTTCTATCGTATAGCAGTAAGAGTAATTCGCAAGTATATGAGACTGCATCCTGTCGAGCTCGTTCACAATGACCCTGAGATATGCTGCCCTCGGAGCCAGTGCAATGTCACATGCCTTCTCGACCGCCTCGATAAAAACCATGTTGTGGATCACCGAGCAGATTCCGCAGATCCTCTCGGCGAGGAACATCACCTCCTGCCAGGGCCGGTCCCTCATAATCCTCTCGATACCTTTCTTGACATACCCAAGCTCAACTTCGGCAGAGAGTACCTTCTCACCCATAGTCTCGCATTTTATTCTTGCCGGTTCCTTGAAGACGGGATGTACCGGGCCTATCGGCAATGAAACATCAACGGTTTTTTTCATCTCTTCTTCTCCTCAAAGTCTTTAAACACTTCAGGCGCAAGGCTCAGTATGGTGCTCACAATCTCCGACGGCCTCGGGGGGCACCCGGGAATCGAAGCCGCAACAGGGATATGTTTTGATACAGGCGGGTTGACATAGCTGCCACGCCTGTTGAAGACGCACCCGGATACGGGGCAGTTGCCGATTGTTATCGCCGCCTTTGGCTCCGGGATCTTTTCCCAGAGGCTTACGAGCTTATCGTCCCACTGTTCACAGAGTGCTCCTGTTATCAGGAGGATGTCAGCCTCACGGGGATTATTGTGGACGTATATTCCATATTGCTCGAGATCATACCTTGGCGAAAGGCATGCCAGTATCTCTATGTCACAGCCGTTGCATGACCCGACATTGACGTAGCTTACGTGGATCGATCTCGATCTAACTTTATTCTTCAATTTCTGTATAATGCTCATCGCCAGATCATCCCCGCTATCTCCTCTCTGGCCGCCAATATTGCCGCATCCCGGTCAGTACCGGAATCAATCTCATTCTTTACCTTCTCAATGACAATTTCAGCGTCCTTTTCGCTTAACAGGGGGATATAATCCACAAAGAGTGTTGCACCAACAGCATAATCAAGACCTTCTTCACATTTCACGGATTTCCACGCATTGAACCTTGCCGGAAGGTTTTCGAGATAAGACATATCAAAGTTCTCCATCAGGATCTTCCGCAGTCTTGTCGGACTTACATCGTATTTCTTCGAGATTTCATCGACCATCCTCGTATGAAACGGACTCATGAGAATCTTAAGCTTCATATTGCTTAGGTCTTTTTCATAGATGAAAGCGGTCATAAAAATCCTCCTGCCTTTATTAATCCATATATGACAAAAAGGCCGACACATATCCATAAAGCTGCTATCTCGCCCTTTTTCAGTATTTCAGGATTTTTTATCGCCAGAACAGAACAGAATCCGCCCAAAAGAATGGCGATTCCCGCTGCCCCCGCCAGTATCTCAGGGTTTACCGCAGCCTGCCATATCGCTATCAACACATAAAAAAACGCCCCTGCAACGAGTACAGGGCCTATCCACTTCATAAAATCACCCCGGCAATCACTACATAGACTACGACAAAGCCGATTATTAATGCCTGTATTGTCACAGCGTCATAGGGAGAGAGCATAGGTGTGAGAGCACATATGAATGACATCGTCAGCAGGACGATGAGCATGGCGATAAGAAGCAGCCACAGGGGAAGGGCCCCTATGAAGAGCGTTACGAATGCTGCAAGGAGGACGAAGGTCTTTATCGCAAAGCCGGTCTCAAGCCCGGCCCTCCAGACGCCGAAGTGCTCGGTCTTATTGCCGCTCACTATCTCCTTTGCCTCAATTATGCCAAACGGATTGTAAGGGACCTTCGAGAGGACGATTACATACATCGCAATCGCCATCGGAAGAGCAATGACTGATAATAGCAGGGGGCCGTTTGCAGCCTCATACGCAGTAATGTCAGATATCATCAGCGATCCCGTGACCATATATATCGCACCGACGGTTGCAAAGAGGGGGATCTCGGATGCCGCGGATATGACCGACCTTATCGCGCCGAACTTACCGTAGGGCGAACCTGACGAGAGACCCAGACCGTGCTCGGTTATCTTATGAAGCAGGAATATCGCGAAGAGTATCAGCAGGCTTCCACCGGTAAGAAGCACGTAAAGCCCACCGACCCATATGGCGATCATTATCACGACGATGGCGACAAACATCAGCTGTGATGCAGTCATCGGGATCCAGGTCTGTTTGAAGGAGAACTTCAGAGTGTGCAGGAACTCCTGCCAGACCGGGGGTCCCGGCCTCGTCTGTATTCTCGCGATGACCTTCCTGTGTATTCCGTGATAGAGCAGGCCGATGAAGACGGCGAGCAGCAGGTATAGCAGAAACGAAATCATGTCAATAACCTATAAACGGGTAATCCCCCTCGTGATCGGATGCCTTCCAGGTGAGAAACGTCGAGATGACGAACAGCGGGAAGAATATTACAAGGGCTGCGACCATCACGATCGCATCTATCGCTCCAGCCGCTGCAAGAATTGCCGACGCAGGGCAGATCAGCCCGGATAAAACCATTAGTGCTTTTGTTTTTCCTGTCATTTACGCCATCTCCTCACATCGAAATTATAATCTCCACGACTCTAAGGAACATCAGGAGCGAGCTTACGTGAATCATCAGCACGTAAGGTGCTCCGGGAGCCCTTGTAATCTCCGCCTTTGCGACATATACGGGCGCCATACCTTCGCCGATAACACCTATAACAAGGAGTGCTTTTGCGATCACCGGAACGGATACCGCCGGGGTAAATATCTCCCAGAGGCTGAGCGTCCCGGTTGTTGCAAGTATAATCGCGGCCGCGCCAAATAAGGGGAGCGTTCCTATCATCGCGAGTATACCATACTCATAGGCGTTGTCGAGGACATGCTTGTTCTTCACCGACGCAACAATTCCGATATTGCATATCCCGACCATCGCAGTCAGCAGGGTGAAGTTGAATATATCCCCGGTGGTTACACCCGCCATGGTTGCAAGACCGCATGAGATCGCCATGAACCTCTGGAACCGCATCTGCTTTTCAGGTATCTCCTTCGTGTAATAAGCATCTCCGCCGAACGCGATGTCAACCTGCTTTTCGGGCCTTGAGAGAATCGCGAGAGCGGTGAACGTCAGTGCGAATATGAAGAGCACGAGCGTATACGGGCTGAAGTAGTACACAATATCGCCGAACGGGATGTACGCGAGGATTTCGCCCTCGATCTGCGGGGATGGGAGATTATACATCGCCCTCACCTCCGTCCCCGTTCATCGTCCCGATAAGCGACATCTTCGCCACGACCTTGGCGAATATTCCGGCACCCGCGATTATCACGCCGAAGAACCAGTACTGGGGCACTGCCATGAACACTATAAATGCAACTACCCAGCATGCCCATGCATATCCGCTGACGGTCTCGATGATCTCCCTCTTCTCGCTGCTTCCCCTGCACATGAAGTAGAAGAGGAGTCCGAGTCCGGCAACCGCACCGCCGGTGAACCCGGAGAGTATTATACCATAGATTACGAATATCACCGCAATTATTCCTGGTGCGGAGTCCATAACCTCTATATGAAGGACGTTTTCAGGAGCCTTCCTGAGCCCTTCTTTCTCAATGTAGAGTTCGGATAAGGCCAGGAACTCGGCGATCCCGACTACCAGTCCGGGGAGGATCAGCGCCTCGGCAAGGTCAGTTGCAACAAGTGCGATTATCACAAGGCACATGATCTCGACAAGTTCTGTCAGGATCAGCCGGTGGAGGTCTTCCCTCTCCCTCATCACCGCCCAGAACGAGATGATAATACACAGCAGCGTGATTATCAGCGCCGCCTCGTACTCTGCCGAGAGGTCGTAGACGATCATGTCAAAGAGCATCATCATTCCTCCCTCCTTCTCGTAAACAGGAACATGGCCATCGTAAAGGCGACGAAGAGGATCGCTGTCTCGATTATCGTATCAAGACCTCTCGTATTGTAGAGGATCTCATCGATGATTCCCCCGGGGTGAGATACGATTGTGGTCCCCATGAACCGCGTTGTCTCCGATATCCACAGGGAAACAGGAGTGAGGTAGGCCGTAACATACCCGAGATACGGTTCGTTCTCCGGGTACTGGGAGACAACGTTCGTCTGCCCGAACGGGACTCCGCCACGATCATAGGGGTCAAGAGAACTGTTTTTGTCGATGCTCTTGGGATAGAGCTGGTCCTGGTCGTAGGTCAGCGGGGACTGGAGCAGGAGCCCGACGATTATTATCGCGATTACAACAAAGGCATAAACTCCAACAAGGTTGTTGTGGTTCTGGAGGATTCTCGAGATCCGCCTGATTATGCCTGTCATGCCGCCTCTCTCCTTTCTATGACCCGGACCAGCACGAATGTGGTTATCACGGTTACGGCGATGAATGTCACCAGTGCGAGAGTCTCATTATAATAGAGCATCACGAGCAGAAGCCCGAACGATGTTATCTCGATATTGATTATCCTGTTGATATAGGTCTTCGGCTGGGGAAATGCGGATGAGAATCCACCGATGAAGAGAATGCCGAGACCCAGTACAAGCATCGGGTCTATGACTCATCCCCCCTTACTATCCGGAGCAGGATGATGGTCGATAGCGGGATAATTAAGGATACGAGTATAATGACATCCAGGTACCCCCTCTCTGCAATGAACGGCATTATCCCTCCGGCCACGATTCCCATGGCGATCAGCTTGTTGAACGGGTTCTTCCAGATTACTGCAACAGCCGCACCGCCGATTACCATCAGCCCGAAGACCAGCTGAAGATACAGGATCACTGCTCATCCCTCCGGACTGCATATGCACTTGCAATGGCGTTGGATTCAAGCGTTGATCCGACGAAGTATGCAGCTGCCGCAATCATCGCAAGCGGACCGTCGATTACCAGCGGGATCGTCCCTGCGATAGCGAAGTTCATAACATTAAGATACGTGAACTTCCTGAGCGTCTCTTTCTCCAGCACTATCCTTACCACTGCATATATCGCGATCGTCGCGGTAACTGCAGCGGCGATCATGTTCGTATCCTCCACAATGCGCCGAGGAAGCGGCTTGCATACTTCTGGGATATACCCTGTATTACGAGGATGGCAATGACCATCCCGGCGATGAACTGTTCGGGGGAGAATCCGGCATATGTCGATAGGGCGTAGATCACAAATGTAGCGACCACCGCCCCGGTCGTCCCGGCATAGCCTTTGTCATGGCAGATCCGGTTTCCGATAAAGACGAGGACCGCCGCCGCAAGGCCGCCCGGGATTCCTGCGGCATAAACACCGCACGCGGCAAGGAGGGTTCCTGCGGATGCATCCGGCGAACAGACGATGTTTCCCATCATTAATCCGCCGTTTAAGTCTCCTCCGGCCGATTCAATGGATCTGCCGATGGCATCCGCACCGCGGACTCCACCCTTCTCCGGCAGCCTGAACAGCAGGTCGATTGTAACAAAAATAACAAAGCAGACCGCTGCTGCGGCAAAAATATGGAATATTTCCGTATATGGTATTTCACCAGACATGTCCAAACCCAGTTTCGGTATTATGTTTTTAATCCCAGAGTAGCGATAAAGGTTTTGATTTCTACATTATTTCT
>JAFGKW010000031.1 GCA_016928355.1 Methanomicrobiaceae archaeon | reverse complement strand
TATGTCCTTGAAGACGGGAGGCGCAGTTCTGCAGTAATAAGGAACATTGAGGTGAAATAATTTCAAAAAGGAATTTATTGTCCGTGGCACTGGGAGAAAAACCCGCAGATAAGGTTTTTTTCAATTCTTTGCTCTTCAATCCTTTTTCATGCAGTTGGGATTCATGTAATTTTGCGGTTAGCGACGGAATCGTCATAGGTACCGGGGATTATTCAGGAAAGGAAGAAGTCGATCTTGAAGGGGCAAAGGTACTCCCCGGGCTGATTGATTCGCACGTCCATATCGAGAGTTCACTCCTTACACCTTCTGAATACGGCCGCCTTGTAATACCCCGCGGGACCACGACAGTCATTGCAGATCCTCATGAGATTGCAAATGTTGCCGGTTCAGCGGGAATTGAATATATGCTGGCCGAATCACAAAAAACAGAATTAAATATCGAATTTATGATGCCCTCATGTGTTCCGGCGACTCCTTTTGATATGGGAGGTGCAGTTCTGTCTCCGGAAGATATCCATAAATTTAAGGGACGGGATCACGTTCTCGGTCTTGGTGAGATGATGAATTATCCCGGGGTAATATCCGGGTTTGAGGACGTTTATGAAAAACTGGAGATCTTTGATATTATCGACGGGCACTGTCCCGGACTTACAGGGAAGGAACTGAATGCCTATGTTATGCAGGGTATAGGGAGCGAGCATGAATGCACAAATCTTTCGGAAGCCCGGGAAAAATTCAGGGCAGGGATTCACATCTTCATACGGGAAGGCTCCACGGAAAAAAACCTGAAATCCCTTGCACCTATTATTAACGAGATCACCGTTTCAAGGTGTTCATTCGCCACAGATGACCGGCATGCCGACATGATCTTTTCTTCCGGCCATATTGACGACTGCATCCGCAAGGCGATAGAATACGGTATAAAACCGGAACTTGCATACCGGATGGCGACTCTTTCCGCATCTGATTATTTCGGTCTTTTCGACAGGGGTGCGGTATCCCCTGGAAGAAGAGCCGATTTCTGTATTATAGACGATTCAGACGAATTTGAAGTGGAAAAGACTTTTATTGGCGGTACAGAATTCAAGGATCCCGGCCACATAGCTCCAGGAAAGATTAAATTCAATTTCAATATCCGTGTTCCGCAAAAAAGCATGATGAATATGGAGGGTCACGGGAGGGCAAAGGTAATCTCTCTTGTCAATGGTGAAATTCTCACAAAAAGGACAGATATGGATCTTGATGCCTCACAAATCCCTGATTTGAAGAAAGATATCCTGAAGGTGGTCGTCTGTGACAGGTACCGGGGAGTAGGTTTTGGAAAGGGCTTTGTAAAAGGGTTCAGGCTGAAGAAAGGGGCAATAGCTTCAAGTGTCTCTCATGATTCGCACAATGTAGTTGTCGTGGGGGTATCGGATGAGGATATTATTGAAGCCATAAAAACCGTTGCCGGCTGTAATGGAGGGATGGCAGTTGTCTGCGATGACAAAATTATATCGCTCCCGCTCAAATGCGGCGGAATTATGTCGGATATGCCTTATGAATCAGTAGTCCAGACTCTTTTTGATATAAATGATGTGTTATCGGAAATGACAGAATTGAGAGATCCCTTCATGTACCTCTCTTTCCTTGCCCTTACCGTTATACCTGAACTCAGGATTACCGATCGCGGGCTGTTTGATGTAAATTCATTTACAGATGTTTCTGTCTTTGATTAGACAGACAACAGCATTTTTCCGTATATAATTGAAAGCAGGATTATTATCACCGGCTGGTGAACGAGGTATATTACAAGTGAATGCCTGCCGATAACCTGGATGAATTCAGGGACAGGTCTGATTATTGTATCTGTAATTCTCATTTTTTTTCCTTCAGGATAGAAAAAAGCCGATATAGCTATACCTGCCAGAAAATATCCAAACCATGGAATCAGAGGTTTATAATCAAGAGATGAGAAACCTGGTGCATGGATTCCTGTGATCGTCAGAAGAGGATCCCCGTGAAGTCCCTGGATCAAAATCCCTGCAAATATTACAGCCAGCCCGATATAGATGATCTTTGTTGAAAACCTGAAGAACAACGGAGCAACCATTATGGAAAATCCTATCAGGTGGAGAGTCCCGAAGATTATCGGGCTCCCGGGTGCAAAGATCCATGTAACAGCGGTTATTCCAAGTCCTATAACAAAAATAAAGAGACCTCTTTTTACGAATTTTTTATATATGTTAATTCCCGACAGCTTTTTTTCAACTCTCTTCCAGCTAATCCATGCAGAAATTCCCGCAATAAACACAAAAAGGAATCCGGTGATATAGCCGAAAAAGAACCAGAATCCTGAACTTATATCAATAGTATACAGGCTGAAAAAATCGAGATCGAAGATGGTATGAAAGAGAATCATCATGATTACTGCAGTTCCCCTGAAAAGATCGATTTCAGGAATCCTTTTTATTTTTATTTCATCTTTCATATTGATTCAAACCGGCTAAGGTTAATTTGCGGTAAGATAAATTATTCCTGACGATTATGCCTGATGAACATATTATGGAGACAACTGGAAGAGCGAGGGTTGTAATAAGAAACGGGAAGGTTGTTGAAGTTGGAAAACCTTTGCTGACATCCTGTCCTCTTGCACAAAAATTCTCTTCACCTGTAATCTCAATGACCGGGGACGAGATCCGGGCCTGTGTTGAGGAAAGGATTCGTTCATACGGCATGTTTACAAAAGACCGGCAGGTTTTATCCGGTGATGATTTCGTTCTCTTCGGGGCCTCGGAGATCCTGAGCAACGCTATTGAAACAGGTATTATCGATTGTGCTGTAATCGCCTGTGACGGTGCCGGAACGGTTATTGCAAAAAATCCACAGCTGGTCCAGGGAATCGGCGGAAGAATGTCCGGGCTTGTAAAGACATGTCCTTTTCCGGAAGTTATCAGGAGAATTGAAGACAACGGGGGATCTGTTGTCTTTCCAGTTGATGCGAAAATTGATCAATATAATGGAGTTAAGGCTGCAGTTGATGCGGGAATGAAAAGAATCGCGGTTACTGTTGCAGATGCCGGTGATGCTGAAGCAATAAGAAAAGATTTTCCCGGGGTAACCATTCTGGCTGTTCATTCGACAGGGATTTCAAAGCAGGATGCACTTAAAATTTCAGAGAACTGTGACATTGTTTACAGGTGTGCATCACGGGCTGTTATGGATGTGGCAGAAGAGAGAGCGCTTGCCCAGTTCGGAAGATCTGTTCCTGTCTTCGCCTTTACAAAAGCAGGAAAAGAACTTGTCTTTGAGAAGCTGAAGAATACAAAAAGGCAATTGTATATTGCCGGAAGTCCGCTTCCGGTGGATGAGAACACAGGGCCGTCTCCGCTGGTCTGAGTTATAGATTTAGAATTAATCTCAGGTCTTCAAATTTTTCAAGGGTGTAATCCGGTTTTATCAACGGGAAAGGCGTTTTTATCCAGTCACCATACTTTGCATATACAGTTGTCAGACCCAGTGTATTTCCCGGTTCAATCTCCCTTTTCGGGCTGTCCCCGATAATCATGGTCTCTTCCGGCTTTGTTTTCATTACATCCATCGCACTGTAAAAGTTCGCAGGATCAGGTTTTCTTTTTCCTGTAATGTCCGGGGTGACCACGCACTGGAAATAGTCAAATAAACCCAGTTTTGTAAGTCTCTCTTTTGCCTGTCTGCTCTCTGCATCTGTGACGATGGTCATTCCCATACCTGATTTGTGAATTACCGGAATTAACTCCATTACCCCCGGATATGGAGAGATTGAGGATAATTTTACTTCTTCATATAACTCTGAAGCCTCTCTGAAAAGAGCGTCGTCTGATACATTCCTGTCATTCATATAATCGAGGATATTTTTTGGATCTTCAAATCCGTGTTTGCCGGAGAGAAAATACCTGAACAATTCCTGTCCGTTTCCTGTACCGATGATTCCTGCAGTTCTTTCACAAGCTGCTATCTTGGCATCAAAGAAATTGTAAAGGGTATTGTCCATATCGAATATTATTCCCTTAATGGATTTGTATGAGGGATCTATTTTGTAATTATTCATCTGGTTGTCGATTAGAATTTGTCCTGAATTAATAATATATTTTACAATATTACAAGAATAAGCTCCTGGAAAATCTCTGTCGCTATAAAAAGGAAATTTTTTATAATGTTGCTATATAGTTTAAATCAGGAGTCTTTGTAATGTGGGGGGTTGATATAGTGGTATTCTCCGGAAAAATATTGGAGGGCAATAAATGATATCTGATTTTTCCGATGTTGCAGAAGATAGCATTTATGATATATACGGCGGTGCAAATTTTATTCTTGATGAAAATCATATTGTTATTACTGCAAATGCCGGTTTTTTCGATATTACTGGTTTTGGATATGAGATTATCGAGAATGATTTCAATTTCCTTTCATTGATTCCTGATGATGAAGTTCTTCTTTTTATTAATTTCTTCAAAAAAAGGCTTTATGATCTTTATAATTCTCCAAAAACCTCTGAATTTAGGGTTATGGATCGGGAGAAGAAGGAGCACAGGATTATTCTTACTGCTGCAAGAGTTCCTGAAACCAGGAGAGTTTTCTTCTCGTCTCTTGAACCCCGGAGAAAACTGTCTCAGTTTATCCCCCCTGAGACCTGTGACGGCGGGATCCAGATTCCTGATGATAATCCTTCATCGGTTGGAAATGCCGAACGGCAGGTAGACCAGTATTTTCATTTCAGCTACCTTGTTGAGCATCAGCCGGAAACTGTTTTTGTGCTGATTGGGGATGTTATCGCATATATAAATGAAGCGGGAGTTCATTTTTTTGGAAAGGATAATCGTTATGACATTATTGGAAAATCCCCTGCCGAATTTGTTGAAGATGATTCAAAAGAAAAGATCCTGAAGATACTTCAAAAAATGAAAACCGATACGATCCGTCATCCGCTTGAGGATAATATTACAATAAATGATGGAGACGTGACAGATATTGAGATTTCACTTGTTCCTGTAATATATGAAGGCATTGCTGGTTTTCAGTACTCGATCAGGGATATTACATCCAGTAAAAAAGCACAGGAACAGGCTGCTTTAAGATTAAACCAGATAGGAATTGTAAATTCTGTACTCAGGTCAGCCTCATCAAGTTTTTCACTTCCTGAAATTCTTGAAAATATTCTTAAGATTACTATTGAAAATTTTGAATTTCAGTCCGGCTGGATCTACCTGAAGAACACTGATTCATCTACCGCCAGGCTTGCATCATTTTCCAATGTCCCTATATGGTTCAGGGAGCGTTACAATTTGGTCAATACCCGCGAATGGCCGTATAATATTATCTTTTATGCAGGACAGCCCAGATATATCGAGAATCTTGTAGATCAGCCTCCCGGAATATTTGATATAAAGGTTATGGAGGATCTTGGTGCGATCTCATATGCGGGAATACCAATTTTTTCTGAGAATGCAGTTGTGGGGGTTCTTTATGTCGCAAAAGGCGATAATTCACGGTTCACAACCTTTGAAAAGACAACTCTTGAAGAGATCGGAAAAGAGACCGGCTCTATTGTAGTCAAAGGAATAGTTGAGGAGAGATTTGAAAAAGAATATAATGAAATTAAGGATTTCCTTGGTATTGCACTGAAGGAAAACGAGAGAATATGGAATACGATTATCAGCCAGAGATGGACGCGGAAAGATTCAGATACTGATGATCTTGTCGGGAGAATGGAGCTGATCCGGGAAATAAGTCCCAGGATGGATATCATTAATAACCTGCGTGTAATCTATGAAATTCTACTTGCCGGAAATCCTTCTTTAAAACCAATATGCCTCGATTCGGTGATAAGGAGCGCTGGTTATCATTTTGCAGATGCAGAGATTGAATATGATCGCGCACTGTATTTTGTATTCGCTGACGATAACCTGTCATATGTCTTCATTAATATTCTAAATATATTCTGTGCCAATCAGGAAAACGTCCATCTGAAGATTCGTCACATGAATGAAAAGGAGAATATTACAATAATAATCGATGACCTGAATGATTCCAAAGTGATAGATAGTATAGAAAAGGTAATGAAAATTCCTGACGGGGACACTCTTCGTCCGGCAAATATTCCGTTATATGTTACAAAGATGTTGATAGCGGCCTATAACGGAGATATTGATGTCAGGAATATGGATAATGATCAGGTCGAAAAAAGATCGCTGGTAATTCGGCTTAAGAGATTTGGTGGCGGATAATTATTCCTTCCCGAAGAATTCGAGATAACCCTCACCCAGTTCGATAATTACCTGTGGATTATTTCCGCATATATTTATCAGGGCCTCCTGCTGCCTTATATCCGGCGGACTGCCTGCTCCTGAAAACGCCCTGATGAATTGCCCGAAAATGTCCCTGTGGGTTATACTCTCTTTTAATCCGGGTTTTTTAAGTTCTTCCAGAAACACTTTCAGTCTTTCCGGGTCATCCAGATTCAACAACCTGAAAAGATTTTTAATTCCCTCTTCTGCCATCGTCTGTGCTTTAAAAGGTCCAATCGGGTGTTTCTCTCCTGCTGATATCAGGGCTTTGCCGATATATGATCTCTCCCTTTTTCCAAGAGATTCAAAGGGGATATTTTCCTCGATCGTGTAATGGCTGAGTTCCCCGAAATCTCTCAAATCGATAACCATTCCAGGACTTATTCTTGTTTTTCTTGAATATTTCAGTTTTATTATTGAATAATCCGACATTGTTATGGCATTGACTTCAAAGTTGCTGTTCTTTCCGGGTACGGGTGCGGATATTACAGCAATATAGACGATATCCCGAAGGGAAGGGGGGAGTCGCGGTCGCTTTTTTTCAGGGTCTTTTGCAGGAGGGTTCATATTCAATTTTTCTATTTATTCCTCTCTTTGCCTGAAATAATTATTCTTTTAAAAAGAAGCAAAAATTTTTTTTAGTTTCATCTTCCGCCGGCACCGCCTCCGCCGAAACCGCCTCCGCCTCCAAAGCCACCGCCGCTTCCTCCCTGTGAAGGGGGAGAGAAAGAGCTGATGGTGTGGAAACCGGCAAACCAGATATAATGCGGGTAGAAGTAGCCTCTCTCGGATATATCAACGTTAAGCTCTTTCATTGCCGCCTCAACTTTGTCTCCGACACCGAGAGCTGTTCCGTAAATGAGCCATTCGCCCCACATATTGAGATCCTCTGTCCCGTATTTTTTTATCTGGCTCATGTCGGAGAGGAAATTTTTGAATGAGTCCCATTCGAGTTTTTCTTTATAATAGTCCTCTTTCCAGTGACCGAACAATGTAGACGGGAATATTGTTGCAATTACGGCCTGTATAATTATTATCCCACCAAGGAGTGCTCCGATGAACAGCGATCCTGCTGCATCCGGGAACAGGAAAAGGATTCCTATTGATATTATGATAAGAAGCGCTCCTCCGATGTAGAAGGGTATGAGAGATCCCCTTCCGTCTACTGCATATTTTCCTGACAATGATTCGTCCGATTCGGACATAAGGTCGTTGAGGCTGTCTTTCAGTGCACTGGCAATTCTTTCGTCAGCCATTGATTTCGATGCCTTTTTGGATACCTCCTCGAAGTATCCCGTGTCAAGTATTCCTTCTTCTCCGGAGTTTACATTGATGAAGTTGAGCACCCTTTGCTCATATCTGTCGCCCGATGTTGTATCCAGAACTTCTATCAGGATTCCTTTTTTGTCATCCTTCTCGCTGATTTTGATCTTTTTCTGTTTGTGAAGGCTGAGAACTGTTGCATAAAATCCGTTCTCGTCTGATGTGAATGCATCGCCTTTGAACAGAAGGTTTGTTTGCCATGGGGTGAGTTTTTTATCGGGAATCGTGCTGAGATATTTCGGCACGGTGAATTTTTTCTCCCTGCCTGTCCTGATATAGAGGACCAGTAACAGGAAGGGTGTAAGCAGAACCAGTATCTTTCCGATTGCGATTATCGTATCTGCTACCGCGAACCCGAGATCATAGCCGCTGTTTGCCGATTCCGTCTTTTCGACAACGCCGTTTACATAATTCTTATAACCGGGGACGATATCGGCGGCTCCGGGTGCAAGTAGCATCTCAACCTCGATCATCTGGTTTTCAGGAGAGCTGCCTGTTATGATGATTTTTCCGTCTTCATTTTTGATATCATAACCCGGCGGATGTGTGAAGACCTTCGTAATCATTTCGGAATTGAGAACGATCTTTACATCCTTATAGGGAATATGATCGGATGCAAACATCAGGCTGATATGTGCCGCCTCTTCGTCATACTCGATCGGCGGATAGATGTTGTATGTATATTCGACGATATATTGCCCACTATTGAAGTAACCGGTATCGACGATCCCTGCTTCGTTCGGGTATGCCTTATCGCTTACAAAATCTTTCAGGCTGCTGCTGCCAGAGTTGAAAAGATAAACCTCTCCGGTCTTTGTTTTGATGTAACCTGCGGTGTTTTCCGGGAGTTTTACGTCGATCAATTCGATATGAGCCCCGTTATACTTCTCTTTCGAGCTTACTGCGGAAAAGAGGGGTGCGGCCCAGACACGGTAGAGCATCCGGTAATCGCCGGAGGATCTTACGTCATAGACATAGCGCTCGGTTAGAGTGCCGTCTTCGCTCCACGTGACCTCGTAAGAATCGACTATTAGGTCTCCGCTGTAATCGAAGACATCCGTATTTATCTGTCCGAGAGCAAAGACGGCGACAATCCCGATTAGCAGTGTTACAATAAAGATAATTGCGATCTGTAACTTTTCTTCCATATTGCGACCTTAATCAGAATTCGATCTTCGGGGCCTTTTCCAGATTCTCGTCCTCGAACTCGAGATAGTCCAGCTTTTTCATGTGGATCATACCGCCCACGATGTTTGAGGGAATGGTCTCGAGCATGGTGTTGAACTCCTGCGAGATGTTGTTGAATGTGTAACGGTGTCTTGC
>JAFGKW010000030.1 GCA_016928355.1 Methanomicrobiaceae archaeon | reverse complement strand
TGTGGTTGCAGCTGTATTTTCATATGTAGTTCTTGGTGCCGGTTTCTTTACAACACAGAAGGCACAGGAGACAGTTTATTCAAGTGTTGACATGGCATCATCCAGTATTGAGATACTCGGCGATGTATATGGAAACAGTACTGAAGAAAGTGGAATTAATTCACAGATCGATGCAATACAGTTTGTAGTAGGTCTTACAGCCGGTGGCGGAACAATAGATTTTGCAAAAACCTCAATTACCTACTCGGATAAGGACAATGTCACTATTGTCGACAGGTCTTCTGCAATTACAAGTTCTGCAACCGACGTAAGAGTTGCAAAGACGGCAATTGCTCCAAATGAATGGGGTATTATAGATATCCAGAATGATGACAATGATAAGGGAGCACTTCTGGAGAATCAGGAGCAGTTCACAATTTATGTGCTTCTGGATACCCCCAATCAAATCAGCAGGAACCAGGATTTTAGTATTGAAATAAGGCCTGAACTTGGTGCTGCCTATTCTATTAAAAGAACGGCTCCTGCCAGAATTTACAAGAATAATGTTCTGTATTGAGGATAATACTCAATACTCCTCTTTTTATTTCCATCTGGTTGAATGATGGAAATAATCCATTGTTCAGAACTCATTTATAAATAATTCATTTCACTACATAGATGCCTATAAAAAAAGCCTTTTAAATGGGTAACATTAAACACTTAATAACTATGGCAGTTAACCAGTCGCAGGTTGATCATATTCTCACAACAGCATCTGCTGACGATCCCGAAGTCAAACTTCAAAACCTTCAGGACGAAGTTGACCTCCTTAAAAAATCTGTAAAAAAACTCCTTATCGATCTTCGGGAAAGAATGAACGAGATGGAAAACCCGTTTATTGTCTCAGCCGGATTACCTCCTTTAGCAGAACTGCCGGAAAAAAAGATTGAACCAATAAATGAACCTGAAGAAGAAAAAACGGAATCCCTATCTAAGGCAGAGGACAAGACAGAATCAAAACCCGATATTTCTGAAATAGAGAAAAATACTGCCTCTGAAGAAAACCTGCTTTCAGATCTCCAGGAAAAATATGAAGAGATCAGAACCAAAGCCCGGCCAGTTCCTACAGAAACGCTGCCATCTGAAAGACCACGACTTCAGAAACTGCACCAGCTCTTTGAGTGGGTTTCCAGGATGGTAAAAAAATACGGGCATGACAGACTGGAAATAATGACAGGCACCTATTATAAAATGGGATATATCTCCAGGGATGCCTGCAGGCAGATCAACGATATGGCTAGGCTGATGCCTGAATCAATCGGAGATTTTCACGAAATCGGTTCAGAAGAGTTTGTCTCCGAACTTTACCTGCTTAACAGAATATTAATACCAGAAGATTCATCATTAGACCGTGAAATGATAGAAGTCATAATGGATAATAAAGAGCCGGGAGAAAAAGACAGTAAAAAAATATCCACAGAAGATTCGGGTTATGAAGAAGACTGGATAGAATTACTTGAAAAGATCTGAAGTGTATTAAATGTCCAGTGAAACATTTGCTACAGCAATATTTCTGATTACCGCAATTGTCGCGGCAGCAGTACTGATAAATGCCTTTTTTCCGATAATATACCAGGCATCATCAACATTCTCTGAATCGTCTCAATCAGCAGATGAGCGGTTACGTACTGATATCAAGATTATCAATACATTTGCGTCAGGTGCATCCAATCCAAATGTGAAATTGTGGCTTAAAAACATTGGTAGTGCAAGAATTGCTAAAAACGATCTCAATTTATCGGATGCTTTCTTTGGTGAGGAAGGAGATTTTGAATACCTTGCCCTTGATCTTTCAGGAACACTTAATGATGGGGAATGGAAATACCAGGTCCTTGAGGAAACAGCAAATAATTACTGGGATCCAAGAGAGACCCTGCTTATTGAGATAAACAGTGCCAAAACACCTGGTTCAAGTGGCCAGTACGTATATTTCCAGTTCGTCCTCCCTTCGGGGATAGCTGTGTCAAATACATTTACAACGAGTGGGTAATGTGGCTAGTGCATCATTGATCGCAACGGCATTTGCTTTAATAATGCTGATAATAACTGCTTATTTTCTTGTAGGAGTTGTCCTTACTACGGCCCAGGTAGTTTCAACAGCCCAAACCGATCAGTTAAACCAGCAGGGAGAAAGAGTAAGGACCGGAATTACAATAAACAATGTGACAATAGGTTTAGGATCGATTGCCTATACAGAACTTGAAAACACCGGGAGTGTTGTTATATCAGACATTAAATATATGGATGTATATACAATAAATGGCACAGCAAATCCTCCAATATATTACTCACAGGGAGCAGGTACAGGGACATGGAGCAAGGTATCCATTGAACCTGACATTATTAATCCTGGACAGTGGGATCCAATGGAGGTAATGAATATCTCAATAAGCTATCCGGGTGACGACCCTGTATGGATCAAGGTAACAACCCCCAACGGGATATCGGATTCTGCATATATATGAAAGGAGATTAGAATGGGTAGTTCAGAAGGTGGAAAACTCGGGGATCTTTTAGGAGGAGAGGAAAAAGATATACTCTCAACCGGAAATCCGGAAATTGACAAGAAACTTGCAGACGGCCTGCCACTTCAGTCTCTGACACTGATTGAGGGTGAAAACGATACAGGCAAGAGTGTAATTACACAGCAGATAATATGGGGAGCCATGAAGGCAAGTTTAAATGTTGACCTTTATACTTCCGAAAATACATCAAAAAGCTTCCTGAAACAGATGCAGTCAATGAGCCTGGATATCTCTGATTATTATGCATGGGGATATCTGAAGATATATCCAATGCACACAATAGGTTTTGAGTGGGGTGAAGAGGAAATGACCGGGATATTAAAGAGAATTATAGCAAAAATCCGTCAAAGCGAGGCTCAGGTCATAGTTATCGATTCACTAACCCTCCTCACCGAATCTACATCCCAGACAGACCTTCTGGCCTTCCTGACAAGCTGTAAGAATCTTGTTGACCATGGAAAGACCGTCCTCATCACAATGCATACCTATGCATTCGAAGAGGATACACTTGTAAGAATCAGATCAATCTGCGATGCGCATCTTTTCATGAAAAAAGCACTGGTCGGTGACAAATATGTCATGGTCATGGAAGTTGTAAAGGTGAGAGGTGCAAGAAAGACCACTGGAAACCTCGTTTCATTTGAAGTGCATCCCGGGTATGGCATGAAGATTATTCCAATCTCCAGTGCAAGAGTCTAAGGTAAATAAACAGAGGAGATCAGACCAATGGGTGCATTAAGTGCAAATATTAACCTGCCTTTTCAGCCTGAGGAGCTTGATGAGGACGAAGATATCTATTCCAATTACGAAACGTCCGCACTTTTTAGAATGCTTCCGGCAAATGCAAAGGAATACGTTGCAAAAAGCCCGCATCTTCTTGAATATCTCCAGATGTTCCCGGTTAATCTTTACGGAATCCCGCTTTTTTTTTCAGAACTGAAACGTGAAGTAAAGAGTATGGAAAACCCGAACATCATCTATCCGGTAGATGAATTTACTTTTGTTCATATATTTCCGGATCAGGAGGATGTAAGAAATTACTATATCCCAATTGAACCCTCTTTCATGCATACTGTGGCAGAAGCGATGCCGATAATCGAAAAAAAGATGGTCGACCTCATTGATCAGCTTGATGAAGATCCTGTCACAGAAGAAGAGAGAGGCGATGTTTTAAGAAAAGTGCTTAAAGAGATTATATATATAAAAAAACCGGATGAATCCATCAACGATATTTCAGCCCTTGTGGAAGGCAATATTGGAATTAAGGATAAAGTCATCAAATTTTTAAATACAGATTTTTCAGCAAATAAGGAAAATGACAAGCTTGCAGGCCATAGTATAGCACAGACGCCTGACGGCAAGGTTGTCCTTTCGATGGCTGAATATAAGTCAATTGAATACCTTTTAATCAGGGACAAGATCGATATGGGCATTTTAAAGCCATTCCTTTCAGACCCTTATATTGAAGATATCACCTGTGATGGCGTAGGGCCCATATTTATTGAACATAAGATGTTTAAGGGCCTGAAATCGGTTGTCGAATTTATACATTCAGAAGAGATTGATGATTTCGTAATCAAGATGGCGGAGAGAATTAAAAGGCCGATTACATACAGGAATCCAATTGTCGATGCAACTCTGCCTGATGGTTCACGTATAAATATCGTTTATGGAACAGAAGTATCAAAACATGGCAGCAACTTCACGATTCGTAAATTTGCAGAGGAGCCTGCAAGTATTCTTCAGTTGATCGAATGGAAAACAACGGATTATATGGTTGCCGGATACCTCTGGATCTGCATTGAGTTTGGAATGTCGCTTTTCATGAGCGGAGAAACAGCCAGTGGCAAGACCACCAGCCTCAATGCAATTACAGCTTTCATTGCTCCTGAAAGCAAGATCGTAACAATTGAGGACACACCCGAACTTACAGTCCCGCATAAAAACTGGACACGTGAGGTATCAAAAGGAAAAGGAAAAGGAGAGGGGGAAGGAGGAGACATTACAATGTTCGATCTTCTCCGTGCAGCACTTCGTCAAAGACCAAATTACATACTTGTGGGAGAGATTCGTGGTTCTGAGGGAGCAGTCGCATTTGGTGCAATGCAGACAGGTCACCCGGTCATGAGTACATTTCACGCATCATCCGTAGAAAAACTCATCCAGCGTCTTTGCAGCGATCCAATCAGCATTCCGATGACACATGTAGATAACCTTAATCTTGTCATCATCCAGAGTGCGGTAACAAGACCAAATGGGGACAAAGTCAGGAGAATGCTGAGCATAAACGAGCTTGTCGGTTACGATCCCGATTCAGGGGGTTTCTCTTTCATTGCAATGTTTGTCTGGAACCCGACAACTGACGAGTTTGATTTTCCAGGAAAGGGTAGCAGTTATCTCCTTGAAAATAAGATTGCAACAATGCTCGGAATTCCTGAACATAAGAGGTCAGACATCTATTTTGAAGTGGAGAAGAGATCGCGTATCCTTCAAAGACTACATAAAGCAGGATATACAGGATTTTGGGACCTTTACCACATGATGACCAAAGTCAAGAAGCAGGGTCTCCTGAAAATCGACATTTAGGCAAGTTAACATGTTTGAAAGCACCATAGACAGTCTCAGGGAAAAAAACGGGGGAAAAATCCCTTTTGAGGATAGTCTAAAGAGTTTGATGGATAAATTGGGTGCCATTAATGAAAATAAAAATATGGGCAATGATCTTTTGTTCATGATCACCTACATGGCCTCGATAATTAATGCGAATGTTACAAGGCCTGAAATTTTTGCATATACGGCTGAGAGGAAGGAATATCTGCCATCCAAAGCCATGAAGCGTGTTGAATGCTTTGTTAAGAGATGGAATTACAGTTATGCAGAAGCCCTCCTCCTTGTTGCAGACCGCGTCAGGAATGATCTTCTCGAGAGTCTGCTCAACAGGTTTGGAAATTCCATCCAATCAGGCGTTCCGGATGAAGAATTTATCAAATCAGAACTGGGGACAGTTCGAAATGTATACAGAAATAATTTTGAGCAGGGGGTTGAAATGCTCAAAAAATGGGGTGATGCATATATTGCACTTATGCTCTCCGCAACAATTGTGAGTATCATCATCATGGTTTCTGTTGCAATTTATGCTCCAACTGATCTTGAATCCACCCTGAACTCATCCTATTTTCTTACTATAGGTGTTTCGGCATTCGGACTCATAACAATGTTTCGCTCTATTCCTGATGACCAGAAAGCGCACGGTCTTAAAGGAGGAGGGAGCTATGAACAAAACCTGGTTGAAAAATTTGAAAGAATCGTCATCCCAATGACAATTCTGACATCCATTGTAATGCTGTTTATTGGCATAAATTTTGGAGTCATCTGTATCCTGGTCGGGGTACTCCTTGCTCCCCTGGGATATCTGGGATGGCAGGACGACCAGAAGATTATTGCCAGAGATGAAGATTTTACTGTTTTTATCAGGGGACTTGGATCAATTATGGGAGGTATGGGAATGACTGTTGGACCTGCTATTGCAGAGGTTGACAGAAAATCACTTGCAGTACTTGGACCCTTCATTAACGGGGTATATTCCAAGCTGAATATTGGCCTTGACGAAGGTCTTGTCTGGGCAAAGTTTGTGAAGGAATCCGGGAGCAACCTGATCTATAAATATCTTGGAATTTTCCGTGATTCCATAGACCTGGGGGCAGGACCATCGGAAGTATCACAGATTGTCAGTACTTCAATGCTGGAACAGACCCTCTTAAGGCAGAAGCGCGAGATGCTTGCAACCGGTTTTGTAGTGCTTCTTATCCCGATGCATATTGCAATGATTGGCATCTTTACTTTCCTCTTTAATATTCTTATTACTATGTCGCATGCAATCGCGAGTGTTATGACGACTTTTGACGAAACCTCATCGGCATTAAGCTCATCTTCCAGTTCTCTTGGAGGTTCAATGGCCGGTTCAATAGATATATTCACTAGCTTTCCCGAGGATAAAATGCGAACATTCCTGATAATCAGCATAATGATTGTAACTTTTTCCAACATTCTTGCTGGAAAGATAGTAAAGGGCGGACATAGATCAATGATGTACTTTTTCGGAAGCATTTTAATTGGCTTAACCGGAATAATATATATAATAACTCCCGTGATAGTTGGAATTTTATTTACAATCCCGGGATTTGAGGCGATATAATGGCTGCAATGAATGACTCCACAAGAAGACTGATAATGATGCTGACCATAATTCTTGCAGGTACAGCAGTAACATTTCTGGAATTAAGCCCAATCATTGTAATCATTATATCTCTGGTGATAGGGATAGTGATGCTCTTCGGACTGAAAATTCTTTCATTTGAAGAGTTAAAGGAAGATATTTCTTCTTTTAAAGAAAGGCTCAACCAGCCGATATCACTAAAAAGAACAGGAAAAGAAAAAGCCAGATTACCAAAGGAACCTTCAAAAGATGAAATAAAGGATAAAAAAAGAGAAATCCCTTTTGCAGGCATTCTGGAGAAACTTCCTTTTAAAAAGAGTGAAAAGAAAGAGAAGGAAGTGCCTGGTGAGAAAAAATCATTCCTGTCAGGTCTTTCTGAAAAAATAAATTCGAAGGAAAAAAAGGAAGATAAAACAAAGCAGATTGACGAATTACTGGATAAAACAATAAATGAACCGATAGTTTCCCCCGAACAGCCCGGTGAAACACTTGAAGGGGCGGAGACGGGAATAGAGGAAGACGATTTTTCAGATTTTGACAACCTTGACCTGGGGCTTGAAGACGATGAATCCGAATTGGATTTTGAAGAAGAGGATGAATCCATTGAAAGACCCGAAATTATTCAGGATGCATCTGCAACAGGCAAAGAAGAGGAAATTCCTGATTCTGCAATAGCTGAGATTCTTGCAAAGGAAGGAATTGATCTGGACCTGGATTCCGACGACGAATTCCCCAACATGGATACAGATATTGAAGGGGAAGATGACCAAAAAGGGACAGACGGAGGGTTCGGCGACATCGATGAACTTGATAATGATATTTCAGGACTTGATCTTGAAGAAGACGAACTTGGCGAATTCGATCAGATAGATCTTGACGAAATAGAACCAGAAGAGGATATCGATCTGGAAGAAGAGGATGAAGAAAAAATAGAGATCGGAGATGATGAGGAAGAAACACTGGATGTTGTTATGGCCCCTCCCGATGAATCAGATGACCTCTTCGCAGCCCCACCTAAAGAATGGTCACAGACGAAACCAGGCATTACCGAATCAGCAGATTCATTCGGAGATACAACATCTCTCGCATTTGGCGGAGGAGGAGATGAAGACGATCTCTTTGCGATGCTCAAGTCAGATACTAAAAAAGCAGTTACTGTTCAGGAAATGAGTCTTGTAAGGGATTTAAAGGATACAAGAATCGAGAGCAGGGAGCTTGTCGACGGACTTGAAACAGTACTGCACCAGTTGGGAGTAAAGGTTGAAAAGATTGAAGACGATGAAGACTCAAACCCTGATAATATAAATGAAGATGAAAACAGGGGTTGAATAATGGCAGATACGACAATGAAACAGGTGCCTGTAAAGATCGAACACGATGGGAAGTGGATATCAGCCAAATTAGGAATAGATGAAGAAAAAATTGTTTTGCCTGAACCAATATCAGCAGAAATTAAAATAAAATCTATAGACGATCTTGAGGAAAAAAAGAATATAATCACAATCAACACAAAAAAGGGTGATTCCTACAAAATTGCATCCATTCCCAAAGTGCTTCAGATTCTTAAAAGAACAATAATTATGGGGTGTTCTGCATACAGGCTGATGGCATATTTCATGTCCCCTGCAATCAGGGGCGGTGTAATGGTGAGTAATGCCTCCTGGGAAAAAGGAGCAATTGCCGTTTTGAAAACAGGAATATGGTTTGTAAGCAAGAATAAACAGATCTGCATTCCAATTGATGATGTTACAGGGATTGAACTTACAAAAAGAGAAGTTCAGGAAAAAGACAGCGATGTTGTTCAGATTGTCAATATTGAAAATGAAGAAGTAGTAACAAGTTTCGTTCTCTGTCCGCTTACAACACTCCAGATCCTGTTTAACTATCTTAAAGACGCAACAAAGGGAACTGAAATAAGTGCAGGCGATGTTGACGATATCTCCGCACAGGTTGCGATGCTTGTCTATTCAGGGATGGACTCACATGCAATTGAAAAAATGGTTAATATATCCCACAAGGAGATCGAAAAGATTTATGACAAGCTTATAGGAAAAGGTCTTGTTGAAGTAGTGATGACAAGACGTGAGGTTAAACTCACAACAAAAGGTGTACGGTTTGTAAATGAGGCTGTAAAAACATAAAAACATTTTTTAAAACTATATTGTATAAAATAATATTTCCAAACTTCCTTGTGATTTTCGATAGTCTTAATAGCGGTTGTAGATGAAGTAATAATGATTCAGAATGGGAAGGATTTTAGTTGTAGATGATACCATGTTCATGAGGACACTCCTGAAAAATATCCTTTTTTCCGGTTCTCATGATATCGTGGGTGAGGCAGAAAACGGAGAAGAGGCTGTTGAAAAATATAAAAGCCTGAAACCGGATCTCGTTACAATGGATGTTGTAATGCCTAAAATGAACGGCATTGAGGCATTAAAGGCAATAATGGCGGAAGACCCTTCTGCAAAAGTAGTTATGTGTACTGCAGTAGGGCAGGAACAAATGGTTAAACTTGCAATAAAAACCGGAGCGAAGGGATATATTGTCAAACCCTTCCAGGCTCCGAAGGTATTGGAAGAAGTGAACAACGTATTGAATTCGTAAACAGCATACCATTGTATGATAAGAGTTCTCGTTATTGATGATTCCGTCTTTATGCGGACGGTCCTCATAGATCTGCTCGGCAGAGATCCATCTATAGAGGTAGTAGGTACAGCAGATGACGGCAGAGAGGCATTAAAAAAGATTGAAGAACTTTCTCCCGATGTCATAACACTGGATATCCAGATGCCAAATATGAATGGCATTGAGGTCCTTGAGGAGCTTCAGTCGCATGAAAAAACTCCAAAAATACTGATGCTTTCAACACTCACATCAAAAGATGCTGAACTCACTAAGAAAGGTCTGGACCTGGGTGCAGACGATTTCATGTTGAAACCAAAAAACCTGGGTAAAATTCGTGGTATTGAACAGGAACTCGTATCAAAAATCAAACATCTGATTACAATTCCTTCCATCACAGAAAAACCTCGTATAGTTGAAAAGCCTGCAAAAAACCTTGTTATGATCGGATCTTCTGCCGGAGGACCACCGATGTTGGATATGATCGTCTCCTCCCTTAAGGCCGATCTTAATGCAGCGGTGGTAATCACCCAACATATGCCTGCCGGTTTCACAGCATCACTTGCAGAGCGTCTTAACAGGATCTCACCACTTAAGGTAAAGGAGACAGAAAACGGGGAAACGCTCAATATTGGCTCAGTTTACGTCTCAAAAGGCGGATTTCATACTATAATTTCCGCAAATCCCTTATCGGACGGAACTATTAGCGGAAAAATTACCCACTCAAAAGCTCCTCCTCTTCATGCTGTAAGGCCTGCAGTGGATAAAACGTTTTCATCCGGGTCAAAAGTATTTGGCAAAAGAACCGTAGGAGTAATACTGAGCGGAATGGGTAGTGACGGAGGGGAAGGAATGGCTCATATCAAGGAAGCAGGAGGAAGAACCATAGTTGTAAAAGAAGAAGACTGCCTTGTATATGGAATGTCAAGATCTGCACTTGAAAAGAACAGTGTGGATAAAATTCTCCCCCTCAAATCAATCCCGAGGAACATTGCTAAATCTGTAGAAGCGATAGAGTGATTATATGACAGACGAGGACTCTTACAGGAAATTATTTGTTGCGGAATCAATAGAGAATCATGAGACTATCGTAAACAATATTCTGGTTCTGGAAGAGGGTTCTGATGATAATGCGATCGATGAGATATTCCGTGCTGCTCATACACTGAAAGGAATGTCTGCCTCAATGGGCTATATGCAGATGGAGCATCTCTGCCATAAAATGGAGGATGTTTTCCATTGTATAAGAAATGGTGAAATCGGGATCACTCAGGAATTAACAGATATTTTTCTTGCCTGTACTGACCGTATAGAAGAGATGATTGAAGATATTGAGTCCGGGGGAGACAGCTCTTCAATAGAGGCAGAAGATCTCGTGGAAAAATTAAAAAATTACGAGACAAACGGTGGAGAGGAAGAGACTTATCTGCCTGAAACTGAAGATACAGATTCTGATTATGAATCAATAATTTCGGGTGCAAACTCTGAAGATATTCGGGAGAGCACTGAAAGCGAAGATCCTTCCCAAGAACATCCGATATCTGAAAATCCGGTAATCCCAAAGATACAAAAGTATATAATAAAGATAGAGATTGCAGACGACTGCAATATGAAGGATATCAGGGCATTGATAGTCCTTCAGAATCTGGAAGAACTTGGACATATAGTCTCAAGCAAACCTACATCCGAAGAGATAGATGAAGGAATAATTGAAGATAAACTTGAGATCATCATAGAAAGTGATTCAGGAGAGGAAGCATTGAAAAGTGCAGCCTCAATCACCGACATCAAAAGTGTTTTAATTGAACCTGTTGGAGAGGACATCACCGAAAAAACACCGGAATACAGGTTATTTATAACTATTGAACCGGAATGCGGCATGAAAGATGTCCGGGCGATGATTGTCATCCAAAACCTGGAAAAGCTTGGAAACATCATATCAACCTCACCTTCACTCGAAGAGATAGATTCCGGTGAAATAAAGGATTCTTTTGAGGTCATTCTTTCGAGTGAAGAACCGGAATCAAAGATCCAGAACAACGCATATGGTACAGAGATAAAAGGTGTAAAGATTGAACCATATAATCCGGAACTTCCTTCTAAGGAACAGATTACTCCCGAAGTTCTAAAATCCACTGAGACCACTGAGGAAATCAGCGCTCCGGAACCCGAAATTCAGTTAGAAGAATTTGAACCCGGGGATTTAAAGAAAAAAGATATAAAACCCCTGGACGGAGAAAAAGAGACCCCGAACAGGGATAAAAACAAGGATAGCAGCAAAAAGAGAGAAGTAAAGAACCTCAGAGTTGACATCTCACGCCTTGACCAGATGATGAATCTGGTTGAAGATTTAGTAATCAATGGAGGACGTCTGAAGCAGATTGCAAAAGAACACCAGATTAAAGAGATGGATGAAGCACTGAATATGGTCAGCAGGTCAATATCAGACCTTCAGAATCTGACGATGTATATCAGAATGATCCCGCTAAACCATATCTTCAACAGATTCCCCAGAGTTGTAAGGGATGTCGCTCACCACGATGGTAAGGAGGTCGAGTTCATAATGACAGGTGGTGAAACAGAACTCGACAGAAGTGTTATTGATGGTCTTGGTGACCCTCTTCTTCACCTGATAAGAAATGGTGTAAATCATGGCATTGAAACCCCGGATGTCAGAATTGCTGCAGGAAAGGATCCAAAGGGCACAGTAACACTTTCAGCATTCCGTGACCAGGGCAATGTGGTAATTCAGCTTTCAGATGACGGAAAAGGAATAAGCAGGAAAACAGTTCTTAGAAAAGCCATTGAAAAAGGACTTTTATCAGAAGATGAGGCTGAAAACCTTCCGGATGAAGAGGTTCCGGGATTGCTTTTCCTCCCCGGTTTTTCTACTGCAGAGGTAATTACCGACATCAGTGGCCGGGGAGTAGGGCTGGATGTTGTAAAAAGTGCAATTGAATCGCTAAAGGGTTCCATTAAAGTAAAATCTGTTGAAGGTGAAGGTTCAACATTTACCCTGACCCTTCCACCGACAATGGCGATTATTGAAGTTATGATGGTGCGGATAAACAACCGCAGGTGTGCAATACCAATCAATGCAGTTGTTGAAGTCGCAAAAATCAATTTAGATAATATTAACAGAATTGGTAAAAGTGAGGGTATACTCTTACGGGATGAGGTGTTACAACTTCACAGGCTTGATGAAATGTTTGGCCAGGCACAGCCAAGCGGGATAATTGTAATTTTACAGTACCAGGGATCGAAATGCTGTATACCTGTAGACGTTGTCGAAGGTCAGCAGGAGATCGTTGTCAAACCAGTAAGCAACATTATCGGAACATGCCCCGGAGTAGGGGGAGTTACCATACCCGGAGACGGAGATGTTGTTCCTATACTGGATGTTAATACTATGATAATATGAAAATCAGGAAGGATATAGATGGAATTAACCGAAGCACAACTTGACGCAATGAAGGAATTAGGAAATATCGGTGCATCACACGCTGCAACATCACTATCAACGATGCTGATGTCCGAGATCTACATGACAGTCCCGGAGGCAAAAGTCATTGATATTTCTGATATTTCAGAACATTTTGGTGATGAAATCGCAGCACTTGTGGTATTTGAGATTCAGGGTGAGATAAGTCCCGGAGGATATGTAATTCTGCACATTCCAAAGGAATCTGCCATAAACCTTACAAATACCATGTTGGGCTCAAATGATACCGACAGGGAACTGAATGAAATGGATGAGAGCGCCCTTTTGGAAGTGGGAAATATCATGGTATCCCAGTTCCTGGATGCTACTGCAACATTACTTGGTGTTGTAATGCTGCCATCTCCTCCTGCAATTGCAATTGATATGTCACATGCAGCATTTGAAAGCATCGTTGCCCAGGTCGCAGTTGATATAAACGAAATAATATTATTTAAAACCGAATTAAAATCAATGACGCATGACATAGAAAGTACTATTGTTATGCTTCCGGATGAAAATACCCTGAAAACTATACTCTCATTGCTGGAAAAAATAATATCATAATACTTAATGGTTGAGAGAGAAGATGGAGCCATCAAAAAAACCCGAAATCAGGGGTACAAATATTGGGATTGGCGAATTTAAGGTAGGAAGCTTTGTTATGACTTCAATAGGCCTTGGATCATGTATAGCTATAGTGCTCCATGACAAAAGAAAATCCATTGGAGGAGTTGCCCACGTAATGCTTCCAAACAGCAATGAAAAGATGGACAGGCCCGGAAAATTTGCAGATACGGCTGTACCAACATTACTGGAAGAATTAAAGAACCAGGGGAGCAATAAAAGGGATATTATTGCAAAAGTTGCCGGAGGATCAAGTATGTTCAAACAGTTCAAAGGGAACCTTGATATCGGCGGCAGGAATATTGTAGCAATAAAGGAGACTCTCAGTCAGTATAATATTCCACTGGAAGGTGAGGACACCGGTGGAAATGTCGGAAGATCAATAATGTACGACCCGGGTCAGAACGGGATTATTGTCGTCAGGCGGGCAGACGGTACATGTTTAAATATCTGATATTACTACTTCTTACAATAATTCTGTTTTTTTCACCTGTCTCAGCAGGACTCGTTCAGTTCTGGCCTGATGCCGATTCTGTAAGCACAACTGATATCCGGGACATCATTGACGGAACAAATGAAAGAGTGATATTTGCAACTACAAACGGCATCTCAATTTATGATGGCAAAAACTGGGAGATACTACATGCACTACCAAAAGACAGGAGAGGATATCTGGAAGGGATACCTCTGGATGACTATGTCCTGGAAATTGAATATGACTATTTAAACAACCTCTGGCTTGGATACAGTAACGGACTTCAGATCTATAACGGATATTCAAAACCTTTCACAATCCGCCAGCCCGACGGAATACTGTTTGATGTATCAATCAACAAACTGAAACGCCAGGGAAAAATAATGTGGATTGCAACTGGTGATTCAGGTATTTTCTATTACCTTGACGGCAGGTTTACATGGGTTCGGCCCGGAGAGGACACAGGCCTTACAGGTAATCATATAAACGATATTGAAATCGATTATTCAGATGACAGACTCTATTTGGCTTCTGTGTCAGATGGCCAGTTTACTTTTAAGGGTAATCCTAAAAATATCACCTTTAAAAAGATCTCTGATCCTCTTATCGCAGAAGACATGATCAGGATTGTTTCATATCCAAAAGGGGGGGTTCTTTTTTTCAACAAAACTGACGTCGTTCATTATTCTGAGATGATAGGATCATCACATGTTTTTAGTGTTGATGACCTCTCACCTGATGCAGATAAAATCCTTGATGTTGCAATAACAAAAGATGGAAGATATATCATCGGAACCGATTTTGGAATTTTTTGCTGGAATAAAGGTGAAGTCTGTAAACATATCACAAGATATGAAGGACTTTCCGGGAACTACATTAGTACCGTTTTTATTGACAATAAAGGCAGGTGGTGGTTTGCATCTAAGGATACGGTCGGCTACTATGTAGAGCCTGAGTTTGTCGCGATCTCATCTATTGAATTGAAGCCATCGAAGTCTGCTACGGGACCCACCATCCTCGGAGACCTGGCATACCTTATCTGAAATTATCAATATACAAACAGGTATGATTTGAAAAACAGTTGAGATAAAATTCAAATCATTCCTGAATTTTTATTACCTGCATCGCGTACTTGTCCAGGGATTCAAAAAAGGCATTCTTCGATAATTTACGCCTTTCATCATTATCTTCAGAGAATATGTCGCCCATAAGATAATCGATCGTTATCAGGTAGAAATTCAATGACTTAAACCTCTTTTTTAGCTGTTTAAACTGTAATTTCGCCTCACGCTGTTCGTCCCGCATAACGAATATTGCCAGATCGAACAACTGTATCAGGTAATTGGGCATTCCTTTTTCAAGGGCATTTTCCCGGAACTCATTATATGAATTCTTACTGTTTGAAAGCAGGGACAGTTTTATACCATAATAATAAGGTTCAAGGCTCTTTGGGTTCTGCTGGATCATCTGCTTGACAATCCCTGCTGCACCGGCCCCGTCTCTTTTTTCAAGTTTTAGATAGAAATTTTCCCTGAGGAAATCCTGATCATTGTAGAAACGCTCAACTGCATATGCAAGGAGTTGTGACCTTTTTAGATCATTGCCATCATTTTTTGCTTTCTCAATCCCTATTTTAAGGAACCATCTTTCTGCAGGGAACCACTCAAGGGATTTTTTTATCATCAGCCAGAAAGCACGATCCATGGACTCTGTATCTTTTATATCAAGCTGTTTAAGGCGGTTTACCGACGGGCCGACCCCCGCCATATTCAGAAGAGTCTCTCTTGCCTGAAGTTCAAGGCGTGTGGGGCGATCATCCTTCTCACCGAGCATATTCCTTTTGTCATTTTCAGACAGGGCATAATAGCAGTAAGCTGAATACATTCCGATACGGGCATCATACTTCCAGTATTCACTGAAATAATCAAGAGCCTCCCGATATTTCCCTACATCCATCATCTTGATGCCGGAAAGTATTCTAAGGGTTGACTTGCCAGACTTTTTTTTCTTGCACCTGAGGGCATTGGATATGATTTTTTCAACAAACTGAACATTTTTAGCTTCAGGACATGCCCTCATAATACGAAATGAAATTGCATCAATAAAGCTGTCATATGAATTATTGTCAATATCAGGAAACGCATTATCAAGCGCAGACATCACATGGCCAAAAAAAACAGGGATATTCGATGTTATCTTCTCGGGATTGCTATCGATATACATGAATAGATCATTTTTTAGAGCATCCACCTTTTCATATCTGATAGCATCAGTAAGTCTCTCCCCTCGAGGCATATTACACCGTTATTTCAATAATTTAAGTTATTTTTTTATTAACTTAAATTTATGTTTTTGAAATTTCGGCATAGTAATAATCGCCGGCTGATCTCTGCTCACGGTCAAGATAGCTGTCGGGTTTATTTATCCTTGGTCTGCCTGTTTTATCCCTTCTGAAGGTAACTTTAAGCTCCTTTAAGAAATGGTTCATTCCATCTCTCATCTCCATGGGACCAATAGCCTCACCTGATATTCCGGGTTTCCCGTCAAAGACAAACAGTCTTTCGCTGATCATATCGATCAGGTAGATATCATGATCTATTACAAGAACGCCTGATCCTGAAGACTCGGCATGTCGCCTGATAACTCTTGACAGAACCATACGCTGTTCAACATCAAGATGTGCACTGGGTTCGTCAAGAATATATATATCTGCCTCTTTAGAGAGGCACAATGCAATTGCCACTCTTTGAAGTTCTCCACCTGACAGCCGGTCAACTGGAGACTGAAGAAGGGGTTCAAGTGAAAGAGGTTCAATAATTTCATGTTTATAGAAATTACTATCAAATCTTGAGGTGGTTCTCCTAAGCATGAATTCAACTGTGTCGGTTGAATCTGTCTTTATATATTGTGGTTTATATGAAATTCTAACTGTTGATTCAATTTTCCCCTCATCCGGCTCCTCTATTCCGGCAAGAAGCTTTGCAAAGGTACTCTTCCCTATACCATTCGGACCGACAAGACCAAGGACCTCCCCGCATTTGATCTCGCCACCCATTATAGTGAGTTCAAATTTCCCTTCATAATTCTTCTTAAGTTTCGGAAAAGACATCAGCGTCTCCCTTACAACCTGCCTTGTGTGAGAAAATGTCTCAAAGCTGACGGAATAATCACGGAACCTGACATTCTCCTCCTGCAGGAATCCTTCAAGGTACTGGTTTATACCGACACGAACACCCTTTGGACGTGTGAGTATTCCAAATACTGAGGGTTTTCCATAGGCCAGGTGTACACTCTCTGCAAGCATGTCAAGTATGGCAAGATCGTGTTCAACAATTAAAACAGGTCGCTCTTCCGATATTTCCTGTATAAGTCCTGCAGCAGTCATCCTCTGGTATATGTCCAGATATGGAGTGATTTCGTCCAGGAAATAGAAATCAGAGTCACGCGAGAGGCATGCAGCAAGGGCAATCCTCTGAATTTCACCACCTGAAAGCTTACTTATGTCACGATCAAGAATTGATTCAAGTTTAAGCTCTTTTATATAGTGTTCAAGAACTCCTCTCTCGTCGGTTGATTTCAGGAGATCGATAACATTGCCCTTGAAAACTTTTGGTATGAAATCAATGTACTGTGGTTTTATTGAAGTCTTAACAGCGCCGGATGATACTGTACGAATATAATCAAACAGTTCAGTGCCTGAATAATGCTTAATAACTGTATCCCACGAAGGTTCGGTCTCAAAATCCCCAAGATTCGGGATTAACTGTCCCGACAAAATATTTACTGCAGTACTCTTACCAATTCCATTAGGGCCGAGAATTCCCGTCACTTTCCCTTCCATTGGAATCGCCATACCATATAGAGCAAAACCGTTCTGCCCGTAGCGATGTGTTGGGAATTCAAGTTCTTCAGGCAGTGTCACAATATCAAGGGCACCAAACGGGCATTTTTTTATGCAGATGCCGCACCCCACACAAAGCTCCTCCGATATTACAACCTTTCCGTCTTCTCCAATTATTACAGTTTCATCCCCTGTGCGGACCCGGGGGCAATAAATAATACATTCCTTCCCACATTTCTTGGAATGACATCTGTCCTTATGTACAACAGCAATTCTCATTGAAATCACCAGAAAAAAGTATCAGGGTAGTGGAAATGAAAGAAGGATTGTCCATGATATGAACCAGAAAGCGAATGTCATGAAAGCCTGGTAAAACCAGTCCTTTCCTCCAAGTTTTGTATAGTCGATTTTCAGCAACATGAATATGTGTTTCTGAAAGACAATCCCGGCAAGTAAAAAGAGCCAGCTAAGGATTGAAAGTCCTTCTCCAGGAGGAATTGAAGGATTCCCTATTACAACAAAAGAAAGGATGCCTGTAATAATTCCCATAAAACAGGCGACGCCTGTCCTGAGCATGCGCTCCCTGTGATCTTCAACCTTCTCAGAGGGTCCTTTTTCTTTCTCCTGTTCAGTATTGTTATTTAATTCTTCATCCCCGGTCATTGAGACACCAGTGATTATTTTTTGGTTTTCAGACAATATGTAGTTTGGTATATAATGGCAACCCAGCAGGGAATGAGCAGCATTGATATCAGGACAATGCTCAATGAAATAAAAAACAGGCTGCCTCTATGGATAGGGAAGGTCTACCAGTACAATCTGGAATCGTTTGGTTTCAGGCTAAACGGGGAAGATAAGGCCAAATATAACTTTATCGTTGAATGTGGAAAAAGAGCTCATCTGTCTGAAAACCTGCCCGACGCACCGTCAAATCCATCGGGCTACTCAATGTTTCTAAGGAAATATATCAGCGGGGGCAGGATTCTTGATATAAGGCAATTCGGACTTCAAAGATTATTTATTATTACAATTGGAAAAAGCGAGAAGCAATACAATCTGATTTTTGAACTGTTCAATGAAGGAAATGCTGTCCTGTGCGATGAAAATTTCATAATCATCAATCCCCTGAAAAGGCAGCATTTCAGGGAACGCGAGGTTGTTTCCGGGACAGAGTATATTTTCCCCGAAACAGGAACCGAAGATCTTACGATATCAGGTATAAGGGAAAAACTAGAAAAATCTGAAAGAGACCTTGTAAAGACACTTGCATCTGACTTCATGCTCGGTGGAAAATATGCCGAAGAGGTCTGCAGCACCGCGGGTTATGACAAGACGCTCAGTCCGGCTGAAGCAGCACCGGAAACCATACTGAGTACGATTCAGGAGCTTCTCTTGAGAAGTACCAATGCTGTAATTTCCAGTTCAGGGTGCTGGCCTTTCCTTTTACAGGATGAAAAGCCCGTTTCATCATATCCAACATATAACGAGGCACTTTCAGCATATTTCCCACTGCCAAAATCAACTGAAAAGGAAACAAAAAAGGAAAAACTGCCAAAATCCGAGATTATAAGAAGAAGACAACAGGAAGCGATAGTAAACTTTGAGAAGAAGACAGAAGAAATCCAGGAAAAAGTGGATGCCATATATGAAAATTACCAGGATATTGCAAATATTATTGAGATACTTCAGGATGCAAGTGCCAGAATGTCATGGCAGGATATTGAAGAAACACTGAAAAACAGTTCAATTCCTGCTGCAAAATCAATTGTCAGGATATATCCGTCAGAGTCGGCAGTCGATGTCATGTCAGGTGGGAAAATTGTCAAAATTTTCATTCATGAAAACCCGGAATCAAATGCAAACAGGTACTACGGTGAGATTAAAAAATATAAAAAGAAGAAGACTGGTGCAATAGCGGCCATGGAGAGATTCATGCCAAAGGACAAACCTGAAAGAAAAAAACAGGACTACAAACCACAAAAAAAGAAATGGTATCATAAATACAGGTGGTTTATTACAAGCGATGGTGTTCTGGTAATCGGTGGAAGGGATGCAGGGAGCAATGAGGATATCGGCAAGAAATATCTCGAAGGAAACGATTACTTCGTTCATGCCGATGTTCATGGGGGAAGTGTCGTTGTAGTGAAAGGTGATACTGAAAGGTGGGATGAAGTGGCTGAATTCGCCGCCTCATACTCAAATGCCTGGAAGGCCGGTCATTTCAACTGTGATGTCTATGCGGCAAAACCCGAACAGGTGAGCAAGACAGCCGAATCGGGAGAGTTCGTAAAACGGGGAGCATTTATTGTCAGAGGGGAGAGAAAATACTTCAGGAATACAGGATTAAAGATTGCAATCGGCCTTCAGTTCGAACCCGAACTTGCAGTGATTGGCGGACCGGAAAGTGCAATAAAAAAGACAGCTGCATATTATATCGTCCTGATTCCCGGAAAATACGAACCGAATGATACAGCGAAAAAAATATTGAGAGAATTGAAGAAGATAATTCCAGAGGAGGAATTTAAGGATCTGAAGAAAGTCCTTAATACCGAAAGCATTGCCGCCTTCGTTCCTCCCGGAGGATCAGATATTTATGAGGTGATAAATTTGTCAAAGGAGAACTCCTGATGAAAGCCGATTTCTGCGATATGAAAAATTCATTCGGAGAGATCAGGCTTTTCCCGGAAAATACCGACGATCTCTGGCATATCGGCCACCTTGTCAGGGAAAATGATCTTGTCTTTGCCACGACATTCAGGAGTCCTGACTCTGCAACAGACAAGGCCAGACCTGAAAAGATGGAAAAGAAACCTGTACGCCTGGGTATAAGAGTTGAAAAAGTTGAGTTTCATCATAATGCCAATAGGTTAAGAATCAGCGGAATTATTGAACACGGACCGGATACCGGTTTTCATCATACAATCAATCTTGAAGCGGGATTCGAGCTCTCTGTAATTAAAAACTGGAGAAAAATCGACCTTGAGAGAATCGACAGGGCCATAAAGGCATCGGTAACCGGTGTCGTACATATCGTGGCAATAGAAGAGGGGGAAGCAGAAATATTCAGGATACGCCAGTTCGGCCCTGAAAGATTCATAGCGATCAAAGGGGGTTCAGGCAAGCGTGAAGGCCTTGATATGCGAACCGGTTTTTTCGAAGAGATACTTGCCAGCCTGTCAAATGTTACCGGTCCTATAGTAATTGCCGGACCCGGTTTTATTAAAGATGATTTTCTGAAGTACATAGAGGAAAAAGACAGGGATACTGCCTCAGGATGCGTCATTGCGGATACACGCAGGGTAGGAAGAGGTGCTGTACAGGAAGTTATAGGCCAGGGAATTCTGAACAGGATCTCCGAGGATATCCAGCTTGCGCGTGAAGTATCTTGCATGGAAGAACTGATAAAAAGGATATCATCAGGTGGAAATGCAGCATACGGGCTGGAAGAGGTAAGCAATGCGGTTGATATCGGAGCTGCCGAAGAAGTACTCGTTGTTGATGGACTAATCAGGGACATGCAGGTGTCAGCACTACTTGATAAGGCGGAAAATATGCGGGCAAAAGTCGTTGTCCTGTCACTTGAGTTTGAACCGGGAAAACAGCTTGAAGCACTTGGCGGGATTGCAGCTCTTCTCCGGTATTCAATTGGATAATATTAAATTATTAACCCAGAATTATGAAAAATTAATTAACCATTAGCCGGTATTTACATTAATGACAGAAAAAGATGAGACAAATCCTCTAAGGATTGTTGCAGGCGTCATCCTTGGTGCAGTTACCGGTGTTATCGGTTTTTTTATTATTGTACTCATTCTCGGATTCATTGAAGACATGTCCGGAATAAGAACCGGAATTTCAGCCAATGTTGCCGAGAATATCTGGAGTGCAGTTCTGCTGTTCGCTTTTATAATAGCAGGCATGGCATTCTTCTACTGGAAAGTGAAGACCACTCCACCCACAAAAGAAAAATTAGTGGATTAAATTACTCTTCTGCTGCCTCCGGGGCCTCGGTTACGGGCTCCGGTTCAGCTTCGGTTTTTGGTCTTTTGAATGTTTCCTTAAGTTCAATCTCTTCAATGCCATCAACATATTCGAAGATCTGGTGAACACACATTCCTTTGCCCATCATCCATCTCTGGTCATATGTAATTCCCGGAGGCAGAATAATCGTCAGTTTGCCGTCTTCAAGAGTCATCTCGAATTCACGGCCAGTAAAGAGATCAAGTATTGATTCGACCTTTTCTACAGGGTCTTCGACAACTCCCTCAATTGTATATTTGTAGTTGAGGGTCTTTCCTGCAAGCATGTGGTTGAAATCGACCACTGCACGTGAACCGATTACATTTGCTACGAATCCCTGGCGGCCTTCTGAGGTCACACGCATTCCGACGGTAGGTTTTTCCTTGAAATCCTTTACATTGACGGATTTTACGAGATTGTCATCTCTTTCGCCATATGCCTTTTCAGGAACGATTGTGACTTCATTTTCGACTCCGATCTCCTTTCCGGAAATATCTTCATCAAGACCGGGGATGACGTGGTTGCCGCCAACGCAGATAACGATCGGCTTGTAGGTCTTATCTTCTACATAACTGCCGTCTTCCTTTGCAACTTCCTCATAGGTCGTATCAAAGATTTCTCCGTCTACGCTGCCGGTATAATTTATTTTTACAAAATCTCCTTGTTTTATTGACATAAATACACCTGTCTATATTAATTGGTTGTATGTACTTAATATAAGTGATATAAACATGCTTGAAGTTGAGGCAAAGATAAAAATCGATTCAATAAACATCATCAGAACCAGGCTTAAAGAAAAGGGAGCAGTATTCGCAAAAAAAACCCTCCAGACAGATACTTACTATAACTCACCTCTTAGGGATTTCGCAAAGACAGATGAAGCGTTAAGAATACGAAACGAAGAGGGATTGTCTGAGATTACATACAAAGGCCCAAAGATGCGGAACAGCGTGGCAAAGGCGAGAGAGGAATACAATGTGGAAGTAACTGATGCCGAAAGTCTGGCAATAATACTCGAAAAGTCCGGTTTTACAAAAAGCACCACGGTTTCAAAGACCCGGGAAGAATATGACTTCATGGGTGCAAAAATTGCTCTTGACATTGTAAAAGGACTTGGAGAATTTATCGAGATAGAGGTTGTAACAGATAACCAGAATCTGGCACTTGAAACGATTGAAAAGATCAGGGAAGAGCTTGGAATCAGCGGTGAACATATTGCAGAATCATATCTCGAGATGATTCAGGCTAAGAACGAGAGATAATTTTACTTTTTTTCTTCTTTTCTCTATAACAGGCACCCCTTGCGCAGGTCTGCCCCGAAGGGGCTTATGCCCTTATAAAAAGAGATAGATATCATTCATCTTTTAAAAGCGATCATATATCTTAAAATATCCAAAAAAATTATAACGATAGTATTTCGACACGAATATCTCCGGGCTCCTCTCCCAGAGTGACTATCGCACACTTGCCCTCAGATGCAGGACCGGGATTTACAACTACAGTTCCTTCAACTTCTTTGATACCAGGGTCATCATGTATGTGCCCGCAGCAAACGAGATCGAATCCATCCATATGCATTCTCAGGCTTGAACTACCAACATTCGTATCGCCCACGCTGTCAAGGGTCCCCTCAGGCGGCGCATGGCAGACAAGGATGTTATGGACATTATTTTTGATTCCCTTCTTTGCCTTTTTCATCAGAACGTCTATCTCATCTTCAGACAACTCAAAAGGTGTTCCAAAAGGCGTTGGATTTGAACCTCCAATACCGACAAGAGTTATCATGCCCAGTTCCAGTGATGAACCATGAAGGGCCACGGCATTTGATTCTTCAAGATGTTCCACCATCTCCCTGCAGTCACAATTACCAGGTACCGCAAAGCATGGCACTTCGATCTGTTCAAGCATCCTGAGCGCAGGTTCCACGGGCCCGTTAGGGTCAGTAAAATCTCCGGAGATTATAACCATATCCGGGTCAAGTTCAAGAAAGGAATTTATTTTTCCATATTGCCCATGGAGATCGGTCAGCACAAGGATTTTTATCATGAATTAGTGTTCTTTTTTTTAGATAAAAAAATTCTGTTACTTCACTTTTTAGAGACCTTATATGGAGGGAATAATCACGATTAATTATTGTTTACCAAAAAAGCGCGATTCAGCATCATGCCAGTGACCTGTTGCTTTTCCGGAAAGAGAAAGTTTCCCAAGCAGTGCGTTCACCTCGGGGATCAGAGGAGAAGGGCTTGTTCCTGCAAGAGGAGTTCCCGCAAGAGGGGTGAAATGGTGCGCATGAATCTTCCCGTAACGTGACACCCATTTCATCTGTTCAACCGTCTCCATCTGATCCTCTTCCGTTTCAAAAGGAATTCCTACGATATAATCGACAACAGGAACAAATCCCCCGTCATGGCATAATTCAACGGCATTAATTACATCTTCACAGGTGTGGCCGCGATTCAGGAGACGAAGAACCCTGTCGCTTCCGGACTGGGCCCCGAAATGAATCTTTTTATTGCTGCAGTATTTTTCAATAAGTTCAATCGCTTCAGTGTCAATGAACTCGGGCCGTACTTCACTGGGGAATGTCCCGAGATAGACATTTTGCTCTTCTGAAAATGAAGAGATGAGCCTTTCGAGTTTTTCCGGAATGAACTCTTTGCCGGAAGAGCCATATGCAAGTGCGTTGGGGGTCAGGAATCTGACGTCCTTAAAAGCCTTTGAAGCTTTTACAATCTCATCCACAGAGCGATGCCTCATGCAGCCCCCAAAAAGACGCGGAGTCTGGCAGTAGCCACACCTGAAGGGACAGCCGCGGGATATCTCGGTAAAGCTCTTCACCTGTGTAAAAGGAGGATAAGAATCAAGCAGAACACATGTATTGTTCGGCCTGAATTCACTTTTTGTTGCAACACCGGGCGGGAGAACATTTGATCCTGACATTATGGTCTTAAGCAGTTTAGGGAGGACGTATTCACCTTCACCCACGACAACATAGTCGGCAGCATCAGCCATCTCCAATGGAAGGGCGGAAGGATGAGGACCCCCTGCGATTGTGATGCATTCCGCATCCCTTATTTCATCGATATATCGGGGAGCATCAACAGAATTCAGGCTGTATAGTGTAATATCCATCTCAGGAAAGTCAGTTTCATGAAGGATAATTCCGTTCTTTTCGCATGCGGCATATAGAGCCGCAAAAGAATTTTTTGCCCATTTTATCCATCTCCAGTTGACAATCATTTAAAGATATCCTTATGGGATTATCTCACAGCCGTTGTATTTATTGATACGGAAATCCCCGGCAGATATAAATCCTTGTTCGATCATGTCAGAGATTTCAGGTATCACCGATTCTACAGCGGATTTAAGATTCCTCACACTTTCATAGACAATCATCCTTCCCTCCTCTGGCCATGGGGAGACAATATTTGAATAAAGGCACCTTCCGCCACAAAATTCCATTATGTCGCAATCTGAACATTCACCGACGGGTTCCACCTTTTTCAGGCGGCCGGGATCAGATTCGTATATATTTCCACAGTAATAATCCTTCATTCCAGACATACACGGGCAGGGTATGATATTACCGTCAGTCTGTATTGCATAATTCAGATGGCCCGCCCCGCATCTGAGAGGTGAGGGGCATATTCCTGTGAGAATATCGGATACAAGCCCACAGAAAGGATACCATCGCGGAACATTGCCCGTACTTTTTATTATCTCCACCCACCTTTTCATAAGCCGGGATATCCCGGGATTATACGAACCGAAAATCCATTCATTAAATCCGGGCCGGGAATCATAGTCATACCAGAAATTAGCATCAATCTGCCAGTGAATTGAATTAAAGGAATGGATCTGATTCTCTAAAAGATGAATTACTGAATTATAGATATCTGTATTCTCTGCAACTGTAATCCTCCCGATTATCTCTCCTGAAAATCCAGCTTTATTGATATAACCAACATTGGCCATTACAAGATCATAGACTCCAATGCCACGGTAACCGTCCGTAGTATCCCGGTCCCCGTCGATGGAAATAATTATCGTGTCCAGTCTGCGGATATATTCAGGTGGCAGATTCTCGATTAACAGGCCGTTTGTATATATAGAAAATCTGCAGGAAGGCATATTATCCATAAATTCCATCATCAGATCTGACTGCAGGGTAGGTTCTCCACCATAAAAAAGAACTGCAGGATCACTGTCTTTTTTTAAAAATGAGTATAGATTCTCCGGACTGTACTTCGGGGAATCAGGCAGAGAACAAATATTCTCCAGTGGTTCATTCTTCGATTCTAAGGAAAAATAATCCTTGCCACGGCAATATGAACAGTTCAGGTTACACTCATCGGTTAAAATAAGATGATAATACAAATTATCCTCCGTCCGGATTATATAATTAGAATTATTCTATAATAATCTCGCCGGAATCGCCATTTACAGTAACAAACGAACCTTCCGGAATCTCATCTATTGGTTTTTCAGGCTTGTCAACCATAGGAATATCTGCAATAATTGCACCTACAGCGATTATTGTCTCCGCTTCTATATTTATTATGGCACTTGGGGCTTTCCCGTTCTTTCTTAGAGCATATATAACATAGGATCCGACTGTTGAACCTTTTCCATAAGGAAATGCCAGAACTTTACCCTCAACTGATTTGCCTTCCAGGGGGTGACCTGACTCGATTATCACTCCGGTTTCCGGATCAACACCTGATAGAAAGGATATCGCTTCACTACTTGTGAGTAATTCACCACTTCCCGTCCCGCCGGATATCCCCCGGGCCAGAATTGTAAAAGACATACCTAATAAATGTTGTAAAGAAAGATATAAAGATACATGGATGATACTCTCTTCGGTAGTCACGATAATACAGATATATCAAAACCCAATTTACAGGAACTAAGCGAGCAGCTTCACGATCTGGAAGCAAAGCTTGAGATTCTCACACGCGAAACTACAAGGCTGGAGAAGGAAAATTCACAGCTAAAAAAGGAGAATGCCCAGCTTAAGCGAACCCCGCTGTTCGTTGCAACCGTCATAGATATTCTTGATAACGGGGAGATATATCTCAGACAGCAGGGAAATAACCAGGAATATATTACAAATGCGCTGGAAGCTGTTGCAGGGGAATTAAAGCCCGGAATGAAGGTCGCAGTCAACAATGCACTTCAGATAATAAAGACCGTCGGAAACACATTCGATTCGAGAGTCAGGGTTATGGAGCTGGAAGAGTCGCCAGATGTTAACTTCAGTCATGTAGGCGGCCTTAAAACTGAGATCGAAGAAGTCAGGGAGGCGGTAGAATACCCGCTTACAAGACCCGAGGTCTTCCAGAGAATTGGTGTCGAGCCACCGAAAGGAATTCTTTTATACGGACCCCCTGGAACAGGGAAGACGCTCATCGCCAAGGCCGTTGCAAACCAGGCCAATGCCACATTCATAAGGATGTCAGGGAGTGAACTTGTTCACAAATTTATCGGCGAAGGTGCCCAGATGGTCAGGGATCTCTTCCTTCTTGCAAGGGAACGTGCTCCGTCTATTGTTTTCATAGATGAGATTGATGCAATCGGAAGCATGAGAACACATGACGGCACCTCAGGCAGTGCAGAAGTCCAGCGGACACTGATGCAGCTTCTTGCAGAGATGGACGGATTTGACAACCGCGGGGATGTCAGGATAATGGCAGCTACAAACCGTGTAGACATGCTCGACCCTGCACTTCTCAGGCCAGGACGTTTCGACAGAGTCCTTGAGGTATCGCCTCCCGATAAAGACGCACGTTTGGACATTTTCAGGATCCATACCTCAAATATGAACCTGGGTGACGTAAACCTGAATGAGCTTGTAAATATAACGGAAAATGCAACAGGGGCAGAGATCCAGGCGATTTGCCGCGAGGCAGGCATGTTTGCGGTTCGCAGGAACGCTTCAGAGATCAGGATGGACGATTTCAATATGGCAATATCCAAGGTTAAGAATAAATCCAAATCAGATGATATAATGTATACCTGATTATGAATCTGCTGCTGATCCAAAAGGAAGGAGTCGACCTGTACAGGACACTGCTCGAATCCGAGACCAGCAGGGAGATTCTTCGTTTTTACCAGCCAAAAAAAATTGAATACGGGGTAATCATTCATAATTCCACACTGGGTGGCACATTATCGCTCGTCTCCGAACTGAACTGGTATATCCGGCGCTATGTTGCGGAAGTCTTCTTTGAGATTTCACCTGAACTTTACTGCACAAGGGATTTTGCATCCGATGTCTACCAGAGAAGCAATAAACTGAAGGAGACATGGAATTTTTCAAAACTGATCTCAATCAAAGACGGGATTATAATGGATGAGATCTGGATGAACCCCCATTCATCAAAAGAGGATTACCCGGATTTTCTTGACTCTTCAGATCACGTTATCGAAGTCTGGTGCGCCGAATACGAAAAAGAGGAGTGATTTTCAGGCAAACATTGCCCCGTCCGAGAGGTCGGGGAGACCATGCTTAAGGTCATGCCTGATCTTGTCTATTGCCTTGACAAAATCATTCATATCAACTTTATTCTTATCTGTCCGGATTGCAAACATTCCTGCTTCAGTGCA
>JAFGKW010000007.1 GCA_016928355.1 Methanomicrobiaceae archaeon | reverse complement strand
CTTGCCGCGGATGGAATTGAAGTTGAAGGATTCAGGTTTGAAGGCGGTGCAGATTTAGGAGTACTGATCAAATCCTCATACAACCTGCTTGAAAATAACGGCATATATGGTTTTCCAGTAGGAATCAGGATTGCCGGGAGCAGAAGTAATGTCCTTACCGGAAATGAGATCGGAAAAAATGAGTTAGGGCTTTTTATTGAGGACTCCGACGGATTGGAAATATACCTGAACAATCTCATCGAAAACCGCGTTCATGCCCAAATGTCCGGCTCATCTGCGACATGGACTTCAAATCAGGTTAAATATAGCTATGGTGGGAATACTTTCAGCGGTTTTCTTGGCAATTACTGGTCGGGATATTCCGGGACTGATGAGAACGGCGACGGTATCGGTGATAAGCCTTATACATACACATCCGGGTCTCCGGGTACGAAGAACACCGGGAGGAATGCGGCGACTTCGTTATCTTCAGGTTCAAACTCCGGGACCACTGTCATAGATAAGGCACCCCTTATCAGCGCAATTCAGAATTATGATATTTCAGGTACCGGCAGTGAGAATACCTATCTGCTTTCAGCGGCCGGCTCCTCCTCATCTTCCTCGAATGAACCTGAAGAGAAGCCGGTTGTGGAAGAATATCTGATCTCTGTCGATTCTCCGGCAGTCTCTCCATCTGCATTTTTTATTGCTGTTCTCCTCTTTTTACCGGCACTGGCCTTTTCGGCTTTTCTTTTCCAGAAATACGGCGTACATAGCGAACCGGAACTTCGGAAAAGCAAAAAGGTCAGGATATTGGTAATATCCTATTTAATCACCGGTATTATCATATCCGTATTTTCTCTTTCTTATCTTGTACAGTCCGAAGTTTTAGAGATGATTGAAAAATCGCCTGGGATTCTTATCCTTTATTTCATCTGGGTTTTTTGTGGGACCTGTACTTTTTTTGCCGGGTATTCATTATATTCTGGAACAGCTGGAAAAAAGGGGATAATAATTACAGCTGCGGTCTCAGTTTTCACATTCATTGCTGCCGCTATGGCACTTGCCGGAGAAATCACCGGATTGCCTGAAGACCTCTCATTATATATTGCTGTTTTATCACTTGCTTCAATGTTCATTTCCATTCCTGCTACAGGAGTCTTCAGGGCGGGAAGTATGCGTTCTGGGACTGAAGTCTCCCGCACAAAGGACATTTTCGGGAGGCATGAATCTTCTTTTGACATGAATACTTCAGGGACTAAAAATATTCCCGGATTCCTGGAATCAGGAGTTGGTGACGATTCGCTCTCCGGGATATCCGAAACGACCTATTTCCCACAGTCGCTCTACCAGCGCTACAGTGAAGTATCCTATGTCGGAATGGGAGGTATCGCACGTGTATTTAAGGGACGGAGAAATTCAGACGGGATGACCGTTGCTATAAAGATCCCGATAAATTTCGACGAGAACACCGGGAAACTGTTCATCAGGGAGATGAGGGTCTGGGAAAATCTTGAGCATCCGAATATCGTCAAACTGTATTCATTCAACATCCTGCCTGTTCCTTTCGTGGAGATGGAGTATATCCCAAAGTCCCTCTCCGGCTTCAGCCTTCCTCTTTCACAAAACGGAGTCCTTAGAATCGTTCGTGACATCTCTCTCGGATTGTCATACGCACATAAACAGGGAATTATTCACAGGGATATCAAACCGCACAACATCCTTGTAACTGAGGGGGGTGTTGCAAAGGTCACAGACTGGGGTCTTGCAAAGCTGCTCGACGACAGGCATGAATCGACAGTCGGGGGATTTTCACTATATTATGCAGCTCCCGAACAGCTTGCGCCCGACAGGTTTGGAAAACCCAATGAGAGAACCGACATATACCAGATCGGAGTGCTGGTTTATGAACTGCTCATCGGGCTTAAACCGTTCACCGGTGGCGGGGTTGCAGATATTACGGACCAGATACTTTACGGAAGACCGATGAGTCCTTCTGAGAACAGGCCCGAAGATGCTCCGTTTGATTACCTGGTTATGAAATGCCTCGAGAAGAATCCTGAAAACAGGTTCGGCTCGGTTGATGAAATCCTTGAAGAACTTGATAAAATTGCCCGCCGGATTAAGGGCGATGTTTCGGAAAACGATCTGTTCTCCTGAATTCAATTTCAATATTTTATTTTAATAAAAATCGTATTTTGATCTGATCAACTTCAGCATATGAACTGCCGGCTGTTATTTTAATCATTTAACTATCACACTTCCCGATTCATTGTAAGGATGGGCGGAATGGACTGCCATCCGGGAGTGATTAAAAATGAATGCAAAAATAAAAGGAATGGTCTTTCTGGCCTGCATCTGTATGCTTGCAATGGCCGTAAGCCCTGTATCTGCAGGGACAGGTATGGAGTTCGATAAAAATACTTACAAAAACGCCGTAAGTACCGCTTCCACGGGGGAAGCCTCCACAACCGGGAATGAAAAACCGGTGGAGTTTTACAATACAAAACCTGTTGAATTTTACCAAAATGAATCGCCTGAGTACTGCCAGAACAAGCCCGTTGAACACTTCAACACCAAACCTGTAGAGTACTGCCAGAACAAGCCTGTTGAACACTTCAACACCAAACCTGTAGAGTACTGCCAGAACAAGCCCGTTGAACACTTCAACACCAAACCTGTAGAGTACTGCCAGAACAAGCCTGTAAGCGAATACCGGATGCCTGAAATCAGTGAGGTTGACAGGTCCGTAAAGGACGATATTCCGAAAAATACCGATGAATTCACGACCAGTAATGGTGAAGGCAACAACGAGGACCTGAGAAAGGATGCGATATCAGATTACCTGGACAAGAAGTGGGAGGATATAAAAGCTATGATAATTGAAGCAATCCTTTCAGGAAAAATATAATTTTTTTTAGATCCAGCCCCTTGCGGTCATAGCATCGATAACCTTTTCAAGAGCGATTGTGTAGGCAGCCATTCTCATCGGGATTGAATTCTTCTTTGAATATTCAAGCACCCTGTGGTAGGCCCCGGTCATCTTTTCATCAAGGCGGCGGTAGATATAATCTTCTGACCAGTGGTCCAGATTCAGGTTCTGTACCATCTCAAAATATGATACTATTACTCCGCCGCCATTGCAGAGAATGTCCGGGATGATGTGTATCCCCTTCTCATTAAGTATCGATTCCGCCATAGGAGATGTGGGCCCGTTTGCAAATTCTGCAAGTATCTTTGCATCGATGGAATCAGCGTTATCTTCCGTAATCGCGTTTTCGAGTGCTGCCGGGATGAGAACGTCGGTCTTTAATTCGAGAAGCTGTGAGTTGGTGATATTTTCTGTTTCCGGGAAATTCTGGACAGACCCCGTCTTTTTCTTATGCTTTATGACCGCTAAAATATCCAGCCCTTCTTCAGACAATATCCCTCCTCTGCTGTCGGATACGGCAATAATCCTGCATCCGGAGATCTCCTTCCCGATTAGGGCGGCATTGTAACCGACATTTCCGAACCCCTGTATCACTGCAGAAGGGGCGGGTTCTCCTGATTTGTCACTGTATTCTCCGGGATAAGTCTTTGTTTTCATCTCTATTCCTATCCCTGTCTCCCTGGCCGCTTCACGTATGCAAAACCATCCGCCACGTGCGGTGGAATCGTGCCGGCCTTCCGATCCTCCAAGAGAGATTGGTTTGCCGGTAATCGCACCGAATTCAGCTTTGCCCGTCTGCCTGCAGTATTCATCGATCATCCACCCCATGGTCTTTTCGTCTGTATATACATCCGGGGCCGGGATATCTCTGTCAGGGCCGATGAAACAGCCGAGAGCCTGGATGTATGCCCTTGAAAGCCTCTCGAGCTCACCCTCCGACATTGATTTGGGGTTGCAGACAACACCTCCCTTTGCACCGCCGAGGGGAAGTTCATGCAGGGCGCATTTAAGGGTCATGATTGCAGCAAGCCCCCGGATGGTGTCGGCTGTCTCATCCGGGTGAAACCGTATCCCGCCCTTCCCGGGCCCCCGTGCATTGTTATACTGGATCCTGAATCCCTGGAACGTCTTTATGTTCCCGTCATCCATCTTCACCGGGATGGAGATATGGAGCTCCTTCATCGGCATCTTCAAAACCGCTTCCAGGTTCGGGGTCAGTTCGGGTCCCGCAATACAGGTGCAGATGTTTTCCCTGACAGATTCAAAGAGGTTTGTCTCCATTCTTATCCTTCCTGTTCGATTAATTCAGAAATGGCAAATATCAGATAAATGTCTTTTGTATAATCCGGTTTACAAACACACTTATTCTCGTGGGAAAAACCTGATACGGGAGAGAGGATGAAGGAAGGATATCTGCAGGTTTACACCGGTAACGGAAAGGGAAAGACGACAGCCGCATTCGGTACGGCGATGAGGAGTGTGCTTCATGGCGGAAAGGTCTATTTTGCCCAGTTCATCAAGGCCGCAGACACTGCAGAGCTTCTGGTGCCTGAGTATTTCAGCAGTTTTACAATCGAACAGTTCGGCAACGGGTATTTTATCGGCAGCACCCCATCGGAGGATGACCGGGCAACTGCAAAGGCCGGTCTTGCAGTATGTGCGGAGGCGATGTCGTCAGGAGAGTACGACCTTGTTGTAATGGATGAAGTCAATGTGGCGATCTATTACGGGCTTCTCGATCCGGCGGAGGTCATAGCTGCAATCGAATCGAAGTCTCCCGGCACCGAGGTCATCTGCACCGGAAGGAATGCACCCGAAGAGCTCATAGAGGCAGCAGATCTCGTGACCGAGATGAGAAAGGTGAAGCATTACTTCGATTGCGGCGTCCGTGCGAGAGAAGGTATAGAATACTGACTGCCCTGCCGGTGCACCACTGCAAATAAGGTCTGTTCTGTCAATAAATATTCATGAATGAAAAAGTCCCCTCTAATGAACTGAAGTCAAGAATGGAGCGGTTCAGGGCGGAGATGGACCGCCGTAATCCCGGCTGGGAGATGGCCGCAATATTCGGGAAGGTCAATCTCTATTATTTCACCGGGACGATGCAGGATGGTGTTCTGTTAATCCGGCCTGACGGGGACGCAGTATTCCGGGTGAGGAAGAGCTATGAGAGGGCGGCTGAGGAATCTTTATTTCCTGATATAAGGCCGATGAGGAGTTACCGTGATGCCGCCGCAGAGATGGACAAACTCCCGGGTAAAATTTATTTTGAGACTGAACTCGTAACAATCGGTGTTCTGGAGAGGTTCAGGAAGCATTTCGGATTCAGGAGCACGGGTTCCCTTGATTACTGCCTGGGGATGGTCCGGGCGCAAAAGAGCGACTATGAATTATCACTGACAGAGAGGGCAGGGGTTATCCACCGCCGTGTTCTCGAGGACCTGGTCCCGGGAATCCTGGCCGAAGGGATGAGCGAGCTTGATTTTGCGGTAAAACTCTATTCGCTGATGATGGAGGAGGGCCACCACGGTGTTGCAAGGTTCGGGATGTTCGATACCGAGATGCTCGTCGGGCAGGTGGGTTTTGGCGAAAGCTCGATCTATCCGACGTACTTCAACGGCCCAGGGGGATCGACCGGCCTTGGTTTCGCAGTGCCTCTTCTCGGAAGCCGCGGGAGGAAGCTCAGGCGCGGAGACCTTATATTTGCCGACACCGGCTGCGGCTGCTGCGGATACCATACGGACAAGACGATGACATATGCCTTCAAAGAGTCATTGCCTGAAGAGGCGATGGAGGCCCACAGGGGATGCCTCGAAGTCCAGGATAATATTGCATCCATGCTCAAACCCGGAGCTGTCCCGTCGGAGATCTACAGGGAGACCATGGAATCGCTTGATGCCGGTTTCCTTGAGAACTTTATGGGCTACGGCGGCCGGACCGTGAATTTTCTGGGCCATGGAGTTGGCCTGTTGATCGACGAGATCCCCGTTATCGCGGCCGGTTACGACGAGCCGCTCGTTGAAAACATGGTATTCGCCGTCGAACCGAAGAAGGGAGTAAAAGGTGTCGGGATGGTCGGGACAGAAAATACATTCGTTGTGACTCCCTCAGGAGGCAGGTGCATAACCGGGACCCACCCCGGACTGCTGCTGGTAGACTGAATTATCAAAAAAAAGCGAATTTTGTAAATTCCATATGAGAAATTTACATTTCCCATGTTTAGAAAAATATACCATTTCTGAAAACAAAAAAATCCTTAATGAAAACGCCCTTTCACGTGATGCTGATCCCGACTCTCGGGTGCCCTTCCAGATGCAGGTACTGCTGGAGTTCTGACGTAAATTCCCCCCGGATGGATATCGATACAATCGGGGATGTCGTCGAATGGCTCAAAGGCCTGAGGGACAACCAGGTGACCTTTACATTTCACGGGGGCGAACCGCTGCTTGCCGGGGCGGATTTCTATCGAAAGGCGCTTCCTATGCTCTCTGAAGGGCTATCCTTCCTTGATCCGGCTTTTGCCATACAGACCAATCTCTGGCTGATGACACCCGAGGTCGCGGAGGTCTTTGCACAATACAATGTTCCTGTCGGATCAAGCATCGACGGCCCGAAAGAGATTAACGATCTCCAGCGCGGAGAGGGATACTTTGACAAAACCCTGGACGGCTACAGGATAGCAAAGGAGCACGGTCTTGATGTGAGATTCATATGTACCTTCACATCCGAATCCGTCGAAAAGAAGGAAGAGATTGTCAGGTTCTTCATGGAAAACGGCCTGACTTTAAAGCTGCACCCTGCCCTCCCCTCTCTCCGCGGCTCTGAGCCGGAAAAGTATGCCCTTGCGCCTGAAAAATTCGGAGAGCTTCTCGTATACCTTCTTGATATGTCACTCGAGCATTTCGGGGAGATCGAGATCATGAATATCAACGATCTCTGCAGGTGCGTCTTCACCCGCCACGGGAATGTATGCACATTCGCCGACTGCATGGGAAGTACTTTTGCGGTCGGCCCCGACGGGAGCATATACCCCTGCTACAGGTTTGTCGGAATGCCGGAATACGTGATGGGCCATGTCAGGGAAAGGCCGTCAGTCGAAGAGCTCATGTCTTCCGGTGCAGGGAGGAAGATGCTGGCATTTAAGGAATACGTGGATCAGAACTGCGCAGAATGCCGGCATATAAAGTACTGCCGCGGAGGGTGCCCGTATAATGCAATCGCTCCTGCAGACGGTGAGATTCGCGGTGTCGATCCCCACTGTCCGGCATACAGCAGGATCTTCGACGAGATCACCGAAAGGCTGGATGCCGAGATGTTCGATTCTCCTCAAATGGATATGTACGGGTTTGGTTCAAAGCGCAAAAAGAAACAAAAACCCGGAATCATGTCGCTCATCCAGGATATGGCATTTAAGTAAGGATCACATCCATATCCGGTAAAGGGTTAATGGAAATCTGAAACGGAAGGTTGTGTTTGTGGGGGGAAAGATGCCCTCCTTATTTTTAATCCTAATGCCGTCTATAGAGTCGGCAGGTGATTGGTTGGCCCCCCATTTCATCTTGCCATTTCGGTTTCCGATAGCCCGTTTTTGCAGGTTTAGATTTTATGACTTAAACAACCGGAGTCCATCCTTGATCTCCAAAAAAGGATGATTCTCCAATTTAATGTTTATTTTTGACATTGACATTTATTATCGTGATTAAGATTAATCGATCAGATTAACCTGGCAGTTTGGGCAATGAGAGTTCCTGTTTTGACTGGAACTAAAACCTGCAGCCTGGTGATCCGTCGTTTTCAGGTTAATAAAAAATGAATGAAACCCCCATGAGAACGATGAACTGACCGTCAATGAATATCTCGGAAAATAACTTTTCTTCTGCGATATTTCTGAAGAGCAGGATGTACACCTGGGCATAGAAAAGACAGAGGCACAAAAATGCAGTCTGCTGCAGACTGAATAATCCCTGCCCGGAAGAGATAATAAAAATTCCCGCACCCAGGTTAATGACAGTGAGGAGCAGTGTTGTCGTTCCGGCCCCCAGGATGACGGGGATGGTCCTCACTCCTGCGGCCGTATCGCCTTTGATGTCCCTGATGTCAAACATCACAGTATTTGCAAAAACGAGGATGAAAAAGAGCATTGCGACTATCAGCGTCTGTGTTGTGATCCCGGCCGAGACCAGGTATGCAGGAAGAAATGCAGGCGGGATCGCCCATGCAAATGCCACAACAACACTCTTTAAAACCGGGACTTCCTTTATCCTCGAAAAACCGGTCTTCTGCGGCAGTAGAGGTATACTGTATATTATTCCGGCAAAGAGCGGTATCATTGTCGTAAGGGCAGTTTCAGCACCAAAGATTATTCCCAGTACCACAGCCGTAAAGTATGCCGTTGCGGCAGAATGGGACAGGAATGTTCCGTATCTCTTTGTAAAGGAGTATCGTTCCGGGTGATTTACCGAGTCCTCGGCCTCGTCTGTCTTCCTGTTCAGGTTGTAGACCCCGTACGTTACAAGAATCATCATCAGGGCCGCAACCGGACTGAAAGGAATATCCTGGAGGAAACATGAAATAAATACCATCGCACCTCCTGCAAGCGAGAGGTAAAAAGAGCTGTAGGCAATTATCCGGCCGACATTGCTGAAGTTAGGGGTGACATGGATTATCCCGGCTGTTTTGTTTTGCATAGAGAGGGATAAAAAAGGATCATTAACATTAATTATGTCAATAAAGATTCATCGCCCGGGTGAATATAAAAGAAAAAGGGATTAAAAACTGAATTCTGGCGATTTGGATTTATAATATTCAAAGAGCTTTCTGCCCCATTCGACTGCACTCTGATTTTCACTTATGAGATCCGAAGAGGAGTCATAACATTCGGTTTCCAGGGAATAAAGGCCCAGTGAAAGAAATTTGTCAGTTACTGTCATTCCAATCTTCATCTGCCCGGGGAAGACAAAAACCCTGAAATTATCATATTTGGATATCGATTTCATTATGGAGGTATAGGGCTCATTTGTCATTGTTTTTATAATCTCCGGGGTTACTATCAGGTCAACAGGAATTCCGCGAAGGACTGTGTTTTTTATTGCATCGGCATGTGCAGGGCTCATTATTGAAGAGACTGCACAAACATAGCTGGCATCGTTCAGTATCTTTAAAAAGAGGGAATATACGCTCAGTATATCTTCATCAACATCCCTCATTATCTCCGAATTGTAGAGACCCCCGATATCTTCAAGAAATTCAAACGGTATGCATTCTGTGTCATGATCGCACCAGAATTCACGTTTTGAATCCGAGGTCCCGATTATCATCACCAGCCTCTCGATCTCTTTTGAAAGAACCTTTCCCATAGAAGTAAGGCTGTAGCCTTCCTTCAGTGATTCAATATATCTCATGGATTCAAGCTGCCGGATTTTCGGGATGAGGGCCTGTGAAGAACTACCTGTAATATCGCGAAGTTCTGAGAGCGACTTATCACCGTTCCGGAGAGCAAGAAGAATCTGTGTTATCAGTCTTGACCGGAAAATGCCCTGAACTTCTTCCTGGTTATTGTTGTAGACTTCAATAACGGAATTTTCCTCCATCCTTTTAGTAATTGAAATATCTGTAAATATAAGTTTTCAGACGAAGGCAATATATTATAAATTCAATAATTAGTGAATAATTTTCACCCGGCTAATTGTACCTGCCGGGTTTAATGAAAAAATCAGGACGAGATCATATACTTGATCTCTTTTTTGAGGATCTCAGATATGATCTTTCCGTCGACGCGGCCCCTCACTTCTTTCATTACAACGCCCATCACCGGGCCGACTGCCCGCATTCCCTGTTCCCTGACAAAATCTTTCCTCTCATCGAGCAGTTTCCTGATCAATGAAACCAGTTCGTCTTCAGATATCGACGGGGCTATCTTTTCGATTGCATCACTGACAGAAACGCCTCCGGCAACCTCGCGCAGGATTTCGGGGACAGCCTCTTTTGCCGCCTTCCCTTCCTCTACTGCAAGCAGGAGGAAGATCAGGTCTCTGCCGGGGATGCTCTCCACATCTGCACCCTCGCGTGAAAGTTCACGAAGGGTCGAGAGCAGGGTTCTTGCCGCAAGGTTCGGTTTGATTCCCTTCAATACTGCCTCCTCGAATAACGGGGATTTTGACGAGTATGCCATCTGTTTTGCAAGCGATTCATCGAGTCCCAGTTCGGTGGCGAAACGTTTCTCCCTGTCGGTAATCAGCTCCGGCAGTTCAAGTGACTCCCAGTATTCCTCTGAAATATCGACAGGAAGAACATCGGTTTCGGGATACATCCTGGCGGCACCGGGGAGAGGCCTCATATATGCGCTGCTCCCCTCTTCCAGCATCTTTCTTGTCTCTTCGGGCACACCTTCGAAAGCCATCATGGCGCGTTTCCTGATCTGCCCGGTTGCACACTCCGCTTTCTTCCTTGTATCGGCGACGAGAATGACGCAGTCTTCGTCACCCGCGGAAAACCGCTCTTTCAGCAGCCTGACCTCATCTCCGGATACGCCGTATGCCGGAAGCTCATCGGTATGGAAGAGTCCTCCGACACCGCATTTCTTTGCATAATCGGACATCTCCGATCCTAGCCTCCTTCCCGGCTGGATCTCCTTTCCGACAAGACCCCCGAACCCTTTAAGGCATAGTGCAAGTATGCATTTCGCCCGCTTCAGGATGGCGGATTCCGTATCTTTGAAGAGATCAGTAACCTCTATGATCTCTTCGCCTACGGCGGCTTCTCTTTTCTTAAGCTCAGCGGCGATATCGATAAGGTTCTGCTGTCTCTGTGCCTCCCTGCGGACAACCTCGTCGATGAGGCCCAGATCCTGTACACCTTTTATCTCGACTCTTGCTCCGTCTCTGATTGAGATATTGACATCCTGCCTGATTGTTCCAAGTCCTCTTTTGACCTTCCCTGTCGAGCGGAGGAGCATTCCGATATATGCAGCGACCTCTTTTACTTCTTCAGGTGTCCTCATATCGGGTCCTGTCGTGATCTCTGCAAGAGGAATGCCGAGACGATCCAGCGAGAATGTATCGCCCTCGACTCTCTGTGCGGCCTCCTCTTCCAGGCATATGGATTCTATCCTGGCTCCGGAAGGAAGTTTTCCATTGAGTGCCACAAGCCCTGTCCTCTGGAAACCGCTGGTATTCGAACCGTCGATGACGAGTTTCCTCATCATATGAACCTGCTGGACGGGAGTCATCCCCATCATCTTTGCAAGTGTCAGGGAAAGCTCAAGCGCCTCGGCATTGAGCGGTGCCGGGGGCTCTTCGTCGTTCTCGACAAGACAGGTCGAATCGTAAGCATAATACGTGTAGATGCGGTCCTGCTTCTTCATCTCTTCTTCGGCCGCACGGTCTATCTCGCCCATCTCGCTCTCGGTCGCCCGGAGGTATCGCCTGAACTCCCCGCATCTCTCATCCACATCCCTTAGCCTTGTCGGGCAGTGGCAGAACAGCTTCTCAGCCGTGTCAAGCTGCTGGTGAATCTCGATTCCTGCCATAAGGCCTATCTTTTCATAATCCATGTGGCGTGCACCTCCCAAGCTCTCCTCTTAGATCTGTCTGCATAAGCTCCGCGGCCTTCCCCGGATCGCTCTCGTTTCCAAGCACCCACATGAGCTTGACCATGGCCGCCTCGGGGAGCAGGTCTCCGCCTTCTATAACTCCTGCGTTAAGGAGATCCCTGCCTGTGTCATAGACTCTGTCGCAGACTCTTCCGTTCAGGCACTGTGAGGTCATGACGACCTGTGTTCCGTCCCTGACCAGTGACCTGACTGCCGGGATGCATTCCGAAGACGTATGGCCGAGTCCGGTTCCCATAATCACAAGCCCGCTGTAGCCCTTAAAAGACTCAACAACCGCAGGGGACATTCCGGGGTAGAAGTACATGATTCCGACCTTCTCATCGAGCCTGTCGTCCAGTGAGGGTTCGGCGTCCCTTCTTCTTGCTGCAAAACCCGAGAGTTTCACGTCGAGTGAGGGGTAGTCCACCGTCCCGAGGATGTCAGTTCCTATACTGGCGAACGCGTCCCTTCTCGAGGTGTGCATCTTGCGAACCCTTGTTCCCCTGTGGATCGCACAATAGTCGTCGCTGGTTGTGGCATGCATGACTACCGATACCTCACCGAGGTCGGAGACTGCCGCGGCTGCACTGCAGAGGCCGTTCATCACGTTGTCGCTTGATGGCCTGTCCGCAGATCTCTGTGACCCTACAAAAACGATAGGGACGGGCGTATCAATCATGAAACTCAGGGCCGCGGCGGAATACGCCATCGTATCGGTTCCGTGGGTGACTATCACACCGCGGGCGCCGTTCCTGATCTCGCTGTATACCGTAGATGCGAGCTCCTTCCATATGGCCGGGGTCATATTCTCGGAGAGGATTGTCGCCGGGACCTTTGCGCTGAACCGTCCGATTCCGGCAAGGCCTGGGATCGCCCTCATAATATCGTCGGCCTCAAACTGGCTTGTTACAGCTCCGGTCCTGTAATCGATCTTCGATGCAATCGTTCCTCCTGTTGAGACTATTGACAGCGGCGGTAGGCTTTCATCCTGTTCTATCTTCACGGGCACCGGCGGTTTTGGCGCCTGCGTCTCGAGCTTCTTCATCAGTCCTGCATCAATGCCTACATTATATCCTGAATCGAGCTTGATCACTGCCTTTCCGTCTCTTTCTGTTATGAAAAATCCTTCAAGTTCGGATCCCGCATAACTGCAGCTTACCCTGTCCCCTGATTTTATACTCAACCCATCAGCTCCTCTGCTTCCCTGATCATCTTTTTAAAAGCCTCTTCATTTCGTATTTTCATATCGGTTATCCATTCGGTATCTTCCTTCAGTGCAGCTGTTTTTCCTGAAATTGCGGCTTTTACTGCGGCAGGTGCGGGTCCTCCTGTTGCTATCCTCGTGTTTACGGAATATGCAACATCAAGCGCCCTCTTAACATCTTCATCCGTCATCCCGAGTCCCTTCAACGAGATGCCGGCCATCTCTTTCGCCGCCTCTTCAAGGGTGTCGATATCGATCTTCTTCATTCGTACAGCCCTGCCGGTGATGCCGTGTGCGGTCCTGAACGAAAGCCCGAATTCCCTGACCATGACGTCAGCCAGCTCGGTGGCGGTTGAAAAGCCCTTTCCGGCCTCTTCGTTCATCCGTTCAGTGTTGAATGAGGCCGTATCGATCATGCCTGATATTATTTTAAGCGACGCCTTTGCGTCCTCAACCGTCTGCCACAGGTGCGGCCAGAGATCCTGCATGTCACGGTTGTAGCTCATCGGGAGGCCTTTTATTATGGTTATTGATGCGGTAAGCGCACCGAGTGCTGATCCTGCCTTTCCTCTCATGATCTCGGCGCAGTCAGGATTCTTTTTCTGGGGCATTATCGAGCTTGTAGAGCAGTATTCATCTGCAAGCTCAACGAAGTTCACGAAGGCGGAGCTCCAGAGTATAAGCTCCTCGCACATCCTTGAGAGCGTTGTCATCAGGATGGAGCATGCCGAGATTACCTCGATGAAAACGTCCCTCCCCGAGACGCAGTCCATTGAATTTTCAAGAACACCGGAGAATCCCAGCAGTTCTGCAGTATATTCCCTGTCAATTGGGTATCCTGTCGAGGCGAATGCTGCCGCCCCGAGAGGGCAGAGATCAACCCGGAGGAAGACATCCCCGAACCTTTCAAAATCCCTCTCAAGTGCCTGTTCGTAGTTCATAAGGTAGTGCGCAAGTGTTGTAGGCTGTGCATGCTGGAGGTGGGTGAAACCGGGCATATACGATTCTGTATTCTGCTCTGCCTTCCGGATCAGAACTGCCCTCATTTCTGATATTGCGGACATGATCGTAATCATATCATCCCTGAGCCTGACACGGGCACAGGTGGCAACCTCGTCATTCCTAGACCTCCCCATATGCAGCCGCCCGCCCGTATCGATTCCTGTCTTTTCTATGATAAATGCTTCAATTCCTGCATGGACATCCTCAAACTTTTCATCGAAAACAGAGTCAGGCAGTCCTTTTTTGTGAAGTTCAAGAAGTACATCCATAATCCTGCCTGCTGCCTCTTTGCTGATGATATCCTGCCTCTCCAGCATCAGCAGGTGGGCGATATCGACAGCGATATCCGCATCTCCAATAAAGCGGTCGGCCTCCATGGACGAGAGGTAACTCCAGACTTCAGGCGGACGGCCTTCTCCGAGTCTTCCCTCCCTCAAAGGATCTTTACTCATGATATCTACACTCCTGTCCTAATTGTATGACCCGGTGCATATTTAAGGCGACGATAAAAGGATGAAGAATCGGGATCGGGCCGGGAATCTGCAGTGCCGAACCCTGTTTATGTGTAAAGGATTTTTATTACGATTATGATAAAAAGCGGGTGATCAGAAAAAAACCCTGTAGAATGGTTTTTCCTCAAAGACGAATCCGCCTCCCGAAGCCCTGACATGGACGTGGACATCTATCGATTCGATCTTCATCTTTTTTGCAGCACTATATGCCTTTTTTATAAAATCATATCCCTCCGGCGGGTTTTCAGGATCAAGATCCTGTGTATAGCAGACCGGGCAGTATGGGTACGCGTGTGTGCCCAGATCATGGACCTGGTCGTATATTGTAAAAAATCCGATTGCGGGATCGGGGACTTTGATCCGCAGCTTCACATTGACCGGATCGAAAAACCCTTCATTAGGGATGATCTCGAACTTCATATCGAGACTTTCCCCTTTTAAAGCGCGATAACCACTTTCCGGGGAATAACTGATAGAAAAAGGGGGTGCCTGGTTGTTGCCCGTTTTATATCCGCGTTCAGTCATTGTTTATTATTCGCTTTTTTTGATTAAACCTGTTCTCCAAGGTGAAAAAAGTACCGGGTGTGCCCTATCAGCCTAATTTTAAGTAGATGATGTGGCTTTAAAGGTTAATCGGGGGAATTATTAAATAATATATTATATGTCGCGAGTACCATTTTGTAAAGATCTGATAATAATTCTGGTGATCATTATGAGAAAAAAAATTGTTATGTTTGTTCTTGCAGTCGTTGTTGCAGCGGCTGTTATTGGTGCCGGCTGTACCGGCACTGACGGTGATTCCGGCAAGACCGGTGATGCCGGTTTGAAGGAGCTGAATTTCGGGTACCAGCCGAGTACCCACCAGATTGCATATATGACTGCAATGAAGAAGGGATGGTGGGCCGAGGATATTGCACCTTACGGCTATACGACAGATCCTGAGAAGAACGAGATGCTTTTCCCCACCGGGGCTCCCGAGATGCAGGCGATGCTTGCAGGTGAGATAGATGTCGCATATGTCGGCGCCGCACCAGTAATCTCCGCCCTCTCAACAGGACTCGATGCAAAGATCGTGGCGGCTGTCCAGACACAGGGGTCCGCACTCGTTGTAAGGCCCGACCTGGACTACAACAGCCCAGAGGATCTAAAAGGTAAAAAGATCGCGACCTTCCCCCCGGGAACTATCCAGGACACAATTCTCAGGGAGTGGCTTGCATCAAACAACCTTACAATAGGTGATAAAATTAAGGAAGGAGAGGTTGACGTTCTGCCGATGGGCCCGGGCGATGCAATCACGGCAATGACCGCAGGACAGATAGATGCAACCTTCCTCCCGTCACCATCGCCAACGACGCTCGTTGAAGAAGGCAACGGTAAGATCGTCGTCTGGTCGGGTGTTATGAAACCGAACCACCCCTGCTGTGTTCTTGTGGTCAGCGACAAACTGATCGCGGAGAATCCGGATCTTGTGACCGAACTGATAAAAACCCACATTAAGGCAACGGAATACAATCGTGCAAACCCTGAAGAGGCAGCAGAGATCTATGCAGGATATACAAAGAACACAAAGGAGATTGCACTGAAGTCCATAGAAAACTGGGACGGGACATGGGTATCGGACCCGAACCTTATCGTGGGTGGTGTCATGGATTATGTAAATGTCCAGAAGGATCTTGGCTATATCGAGACTCCTCTTACACAGGGCGAGATATTCGATCTTACATTCTATGAAAAGGCAACTGCATCTGCCTGAAAAACACTTTTTTATTTTCAGTTATTATTCTTAAAGAATAGTTTGTTCCTGTCTGTCCAGGATTATGTCATCTAAATATATTCACTGTGGGCACTGATAATGACCGGTATTTTATATAAAAAACATAAAAAATTCCTTCTCCCTGCAGCCGCAGTTGTTGCCGCAATTGTAGTCTGGCAGCTTATAGCGGAGTTTATGGTGGGGGATCCCTTCATCCTTCCGAGTTTCACCGATGTTGTGGACGCCTTCTTCAAGGTTGCATTCGGGCCGAAGGGGACCCTTTTCAGGGATATTTATAAAAGTCTTATACACTTTGCAATGGGGATTGGCGCTTCCCTCCTGGTGGGAATTCCCCTGGGGATTGCCATGGGCTGGTTCAGGGATTTTGATCTGGCGATAAATCCGATAATCGAGATCATCCGCCCGATTCCCCCGCTTGCATGGATCCCATTTGCAATCATATGGTTCGGCCTGACTGATGCCTCCGCCGGGTTTATCATCTTTGTGGGGGCGGTTTTTCCGATTCTTATCAATACATATACGGGTTTTCGGAATGTCCCAAAGGTATTCATCGAGGCAGGGAAGGTTCTCGGGTGCACAGGTGACCTGAGTCTCATCAGGCGCGTTGCGTTCCCTTCATCCCTTCCCTCGATAATATCCGGGGTAAGAATCTCGATGGGCATCGGGTGGATGTGTCTTGTCGGTGCGGAGATCTTCGGCGCAGGCGGCGGCAAATACGGCCTTGGAAAAAATCTCTGGACCTATTATAATCTGCACCAGATGCCGAGCGTAGTAGTCTATATGCTTGTGCTGGGGATGATCGGCCTTACTATCGATATGATCTTCAGGTATTTCGTCAAAAAGCATGGTCTTGGCTGGTGGGAGGAGAATGTGTAATGGCTGCGGTTGATATTGAAAAGCTGGGCAGGATCTTTACAAAAGAAGGAGATGGGTCCGTAGCGGTGACCGCACTTGATAATATAAACCTGCATATCGAAGACAAGGAGTTTGTTTGTCTTGTCGGTCCTTCGGGCTGCGGGAAGACAACCCTGTTGAGAATAATCGCGGGTCTTGACTTTCCGACATCGGGCAGTGTAAGTCTCGACGGAAAGCCGGTTGAGGGGCCGGATCCGGAGAGAGGAATGGTATTCCAGGAGTATTCTCTCTTTCCATGGCTGAGAATATCGGACAATATCGGCTTTGGACTGGAGATGAAGGGATATTCCAGGGAGGATAAGAAGAAGATCGTCGATGAGTATCTTGATCTTGTCAACCTTGAAGGATTCGGGATGTCCTATCCGCATGAACTGTCGGGCGGGATGCGCCAGAGAGTTGCAATAGCCCGCGCTCTTGCAAACGATCCAAAAGTACTTCTGATGGATGAACCCTTCGGAGCTCTTGATGCGCAGACAAGGAATATGATGCAGAGAGAGCTTCTTGAGATATGGGAAAAGACCAGGAAGACGATCATCTTTGTAACACACAGCGTGGATGAGGCTGTCTTCCTGGCCGACCGGATTGTTGTCCTCTCCCCGAGACCCGGAAGGATAAAGGATATTATTGATGTCAATCTGCCCCGAATCCGTGAAAGGACGGATCCTGATTTTGCAAATCTCAGGCGCCATGTCCTCTCGCATATGGAAGAAACGCAGATATGATCATGAAGGGATAGTTAGGTTTATTAGTCTACATCTCCATTTTTTATAGCACATTCAGATAGCGAGGAGTTTTTAATAATGGTCAGAAAACCCGCAAAAATGTACAGAGCCATATCAAAAAGGGCGTATACAAGGCGAGAATATATGGGTGGTGTGCCCGGTTCAAAGATTGTCCAGTTCAACATGGGCAACCCGAAGGAACAGTTCCCGATGGAAGTATCAATACTTGCAGAGGAGGCATGCCAGATCCAGCACAAGGCTCTTGAAGCCGCACGTATGAACGTAAACCGTAAACTCATGAAGGAACTCGGAAGGATGAACTATCACTTCAAGCTCCGCACATACCCCCACCAGGTGCTTCGCGAGAACAAGCAGGCAACAGGTGCAGGTGCGGACCGTGTTTCCGAGGGAATGAGGATGGCATTCGGAAAAGCTGTCGGAACAGCCGCCCGCGTCCAGTCTCAGCAGAAGATCTTTACGGTCTATACAACCGAGGCAAATGCGGAGAAGGCAAAGGGTGCTTTAAAGAGTGCAGGCTACAAACTCCCGACACCTACCCGCCTCATCATCGAGAAGAGAAAGACAGCATAATTTTTAAATATTTTTTTGGGTTGAATCCCTCCTAAAATATTTTTTTGATTCGTCAGCCTGCGAATCCTTTATCCCGTGGGGGAGATGCCGGTTGGATTTTTTTAGAACGTCTCTTTATGAAGTTTTAAATCGGGGTAGTCTGGCGCAGGTTTTGCTTTATAGTTAAAAGGGAGGGGGAAATCCCCCTCCCTATTATCCTCCCCCCCGTTGCGATAAGTCGCACTCGGGGATGGGCGAGCACCCCCTCCTGCTCCTGAGTTTTCTCCCTGCCGGGGCTAACCGTACGGGTAGCATCCAGTCCGTTTTATAATATTTGCGTAAATTCGCAAAGCGAATTTGCGCTTGGGTTGCCCCATATGGAGCTTATGCCCATTTGAAAAGGAGTTTTCCTACAGGGAAAATGTATTCTGTTCTATGCCAGATCCTTTATCCTCAAAACCCCGTTCAATGGAAAAATATTCTTCAGGGAGAATATCATTGTATTAACTGGATTAAATCCGTCAATATATCTGCAGTGATACCGATGCTTAGGAAAAAAGTGGCCGATGCGGCGGAAAAGGCGATAAGGGAGGCTGAAATTAAGCTTCCTGTCGATTTTATAAGGGCTTTTGAAAAGACGATGGCTCGTGAGACACGTGAGATCGCAAAGTCTGAGTACTCCAATATTGTTGAAAATATCCGCCAGGCTGAAAAGCTAGGGCTGCCTTTATGCCAGGATACCGGGCTCCATATATTCTATGTAACAATTCCTCCTGAAGTTCCGTTTACGGAGGATATATTCCTGGGAATCCGGGACGGAGTCGAAAGGGCGACAGAGAGCATACCGCTCAGGCCGAATGCCGTAGATCCGCTCACACGTCATAATACCGGAAACAATCTCGGGATTGAAACCCCTTCGATTCATGTCAGTCCTGGTAAAAAATTCACAATCACTGCAATGCCGAAAGGCGGCGGCAGCGAAAACATGTCGAGGATGGCGATGTTTCTTCCGTCTGAGGCCGGGAAGATAAAAGAGTTCGTTGCTGAAACCATGCTGATTTCCGGGGGAAGGCCATGTCCTCCGGTTGTTCTGGGGGTAGGTATCGGCGGGACATTCGACAGTGTTACAGCCTTTGCAAAAGAGGCCCTGCTTGAACCTGTTGATGAGATGACAGGATATGAGCAGGAGATCTGCGATGCGGTCAACAACCTCGGCATCGGGCCGATGGGTCTTGGCGGGGATACAACCTGCATCGCAGTAAAGGTGAAGAAGGGCCACTGTCATACCGCGTCGCTTCCGGTTGCTGTAAACGTCCAGTGCTGGGCATGCAGGCGTGCCACTGTAGAGGTGGAATTATGAGTGTCATCCGGCTCAAAACCCCGCTCGGCGACGATATCCTCGATCTCCATGCCGGGGACAGGGTGGAACTCTCCGGAACGATATACACTGCAAGGGACGAGGCTCATATGAGAATGATGGAGGAAAAGATCCCCTTCGATCCGAAAGGTGCGATTATTTTTCACTGCGGACCTGTCGTATCGGACGGCAGGGTGGTTGCGGCAGGCCCTACAACATCGGCAAGGATGAACTCGCTCTGCGGATTTCTTCTCGATGCCGGAGTTAAGGCGTTTATCGGCAAAGGAGGAATGAGTGGAGACGTATCCTCCCTCATGAGAGGAAGGGCGGTATATCTTGCCTATACCGGGGGTTGTGCAGCACTTGCCGCTTCCAGGATGAAGCTTAATGGTGTATATTTTGAGGACCTCGGGATGGCTGAGGCCATATGGGAGATAGAGGTTGATAATCTTCCGCTTACGGTTGCCATGGATGCGCATGGCGGGGACTTATACTCCGAAATAATGGATTCTGCGCAAAAATCGTTCAGGTCAACCTTCTGTCCCGGTTAATCATGTGAAATGAGGAGATATTTAGTAATTATAAGGAGCAATAATATACCATAATTAATTCCCCAGGTCGTGCCCTATGAAACTTGTTATTGATCAGAACCTCTGCAAGGGGTGCAATTTATGCACAATGGTTTGCCCCTACAATATTTTTCAGGAAGGAAGTGAACTTAACAAAAAGGGCGTGGTTGTTCCTGAACTTGACCGGCCGGAGAGATGCACAAACTGCAGGCTGGCAAGCCTCTACCAGAGGAGGTTATGCGGGGTATGCCAGCTAATCTGTCCCGACCAGGCGATCAAATGGATCGAAGAGGAGCCGTATGAATCCATGAAGGTGGTGATTGAGTATTGAGCAGGATTGAATTCATGCAGGGGAATATCGCCTGTGCAGAGGGAGCGCTTGCGGCGGGATGTTCCTTCTTTGGAGGATATCCGATTACGCCCTCAACAGAAGTTGCCGAGCATATGGCAAGGATACTTCCGAAGAAAGGCGGGACATTCATTCAGATGGAGGATGAGCTTGCAAGCATATCCTCGATCATAGGTGCTTCCTGGGCAGGTGCACGCTCAATGACCGCCACCAGCGGCCCCGGTTTTTCACTCATGATGGAGAACATCGGTTATGCGGTCATGACCGAGACACCCATTGTGATAGTAAATATCCAGAGAGGCGGCCCTTCCACCGGACAGCCCACAATGGGAGCACAGGGTGATATGATGCAGTGCAGGTTCGGCTCGCACGGTGACTATAGCACAATCGCACTCGTGCCGTCCACCGTTCAGGAGATGTTCGACCTTACCGCAAAGGCGTTCAACCTTGCCGACAGGTTCAGGTGCCCCGTATTCCTTATGTCGGACGAGATTATAGGCCATATGAGGGAGAAGGTCACGATCCCCGAAGAGGTCGACATCATCCGGCGGAGACCTCTAAAAGAGGGAAAGCTCCCGTTCGAACCCGAAGACGATATGATCCCGGGTTTCCCGGAGTTCGGAAAAGGTTACAGGGTACATGTCACCGGCCTGACCCATGACGAGAGAGGCTATCCCGAGGCTACGAACTGCGAGCTTCACAGCGAACTTGTTACTCGGCTTGTAAACAAGATCGAATCGAAGAGGCACGAGATCGCGGACTATGATATTATCAATCCACAGGCGGAGATTGTGTTCATCACTTACGGTCCGCCTGGAAGGGCGGTGCGCCAGCTAATGCATGATTACTCTGATTTGGAGATAGGGCACCTGAATCTCAGGATCGTCTGGCCCTTCCCCGAGAAAGTGCTGAAGGAATTTCCAAATGCATCTAAATTCATCGTTCCCGAACTGAATATGGGGCAGATGGCAAGGGAGATTCAGCGCCATACCAGTATTGAAGTTGAATCTCTTCCAAAAATCGGCGGTGAGATGCATACTCCTGACGAACTGTTCAGGGCTATGGGAGGGGACTCCTGATGAAATCCGTCGAAGACTGGTACAGGCACGACCGGATGCCGCATATATTCTGCACGGGCTGCGGAAACGGAACGGTCATTAACTGCACGCTTGAGGCAGTTATGCAGATGGGATGGGATATCGACAATACAATATTCATATCGGGGATTGGGTGTTCATCCCGATCTCCGGGATACATCACAACTGACTCTCTTCATACGACCCACGGGCGTGCTCTTGCATTTGCAACAGGTGTCAAGCTTGCAAAACCTGAGTTTGATGTGGTCGTCTTCACCGGTGACGGCGACCTCTCAGCAATCGGGGGCAATCACTTCATACACGCATGCAGGCGGAACATCAATATGACGGTAATCTGCATGAACAACATGATCTACGGAATGACCGGGGGTCAGGGGAGCCCGTGCACGCCGGCCGGGGCGATCTCGACGACAACCCCTTACGGCGCGACTGAACCTGTATTCGATCTCGCAAGGCTTGCTGAGGCATCCGGTGCGAACTATTCTGCAAGATGGACCGCCTATCATGTAAAGGAACTCACAAAAGCGATTAAGGTAGGAATGGAGATTCCAGGCTTCTCGTTCATCGAAGCCATGACGCAGTGCCCGACATCTTACGGGCGGAGGAACAAACTCCGGACAACAACATCCATGCTTGAATATATGAGGGACAACGCTGTCCTGCTGAACAAGGCAAAGCGGATGGAGGCCGAAGGCCGGGAGCTTTCGCCTGGCCGGTTCACTGTAGGAGAGTTCGTAAAAAGGTTCAGGCCTGCTTTAGGGGTGGTTAAGGATGAGGAATGAAGTCTTGTTTTCAGGTTTCGGCGGACAGGGAATTATCCTGTCGGCTGTAATCCTAGGGCGTGCGGCCGCCATATATGACAACAAGTTTGCGGTCCAGACACAGGTCTATGGTCCCGAAGCCCGCGGAGGCGCCTCAATGAGTGCTGTAATTATCGAGGACGAGGAGGTCCTGTATCCCAAGGTCCGGAACCCGGACATATATGTAATTATGTCACAGCAGGGTTTTGAAAAATATGGAGTTAATGCAGGAGCAAAGGCCCGGATGCTTCTCGATTCCGGGCTTGTCTTCTCGAGGCCCGAATGCAGGTATGCAGAGGTTCCTGCAACAGAGACCGCGAAGAAAGACCTGGGCCGAGTCATCGTTGCAAATATCATAATGCTCGGTGCTCTTGTAACTGCCACCGAAGTCGTCAGTAAGGCGGCAATAGAGATGGCGGTCATGGACAGCGTTCCAAAAGGGACCGAGCAGCTGAATATGGATGCTCTTAACGCCGGGTTTGGTCTGGGCGAGAACTGCGAGGTTTAATCATGAAGCTTTTGGAATATGAGGCAAAGGATATTTTTAAAAAATATGGAATTCCCGTAGCAGAGGGATTAGTTGTTAAAAAAACAGATGATCCCGGAATAAACGTATGTAACCTGGGGGACGAGGTGGTCATCAAGGCCCAGGTTGATGTAGGTGGAAGGGGCAAGGCAGGCGGAGTTGTCATATGCAGTGCCGGAGAGGCACAGGACAGAATCAGGGAGATGTTTGTAAGGGATATCAAAGGCATCCCTGTAGAAACCATCCTGGTCGAGGAGAAACTGCCGATAACAGATGAGTATTATGTAAGCATCACGCTTGACCGGTCGAAGAAGGCACCTGTAATCCTCTTCTCCGCAGAAGGCGGAGTCGATATCGAGGAGACTGCAAAGAAGAACCCCGATGCTCTTAGAAGAGTCCGTGTCTCCCCTATGCTTGATGACATCCCGGATTTCATGATGAGGGAGATGCTCAGGGACTCCCCGAAGGAATTGTCGGCTGTAGTCAAATCTCTCTACAGGGTATTCTGCAAAAGCGATGCGACCCTTGCGGAAATAAACCCGCTGGTGACCACTGAGAAAGGAGTCTATGCTGCCGATGCGAAGATAATCGTCGATGACAATGCGTTAAACCGCCAGGGCATATCGGTGAACAGGGACCTGACCGAGCGTGAGAGACTCGCCGAGGAGCTTGGTTTCTCGTATGTGGAGCTTGAGGGAAGTATAGGGGTCATCGGAAACGGCGCCGGCCTGACGATGTCCACTCTTGATATGATCGAGTATTATGGCGGTAAGGCGGCCAACTTCCTCGATGTGGGCGGAGGTGCAGACAGGGCAAGAGTCTGCAGTGCAGTAAAACTCGTTGCAGGAATGGAAGGTGTAGAGGTCATTGTCGTAAATCTTCTCGGCGGTATAACCCGCTGTGACGAGGTGGCTGCGGGAATCGTAGAAGCCGGAGTGCCCCAGAAAGTCGTGGTTCGTCTTGCAGGGACTAATGAGGCCGAAGGAAAGAGAATTCTTTCTGAGAAGGGGTACCAGATGCTGGACTCTATGGAAGAGGTTGTGAAGTTTGCAGTCGGGGAGGTGGCCTGAGATGATATATGGAGATAAAAACACCGGTGTTATTGTGCAGGGGGCTACAGGAAGACAGGGTGCCTTTCACATCGATCTCATGAACAGGTACTCTGAATCTGTTGGAGGAAAAGGCGTTGTTGCAGGTGTAACCCCCGGCAAGGGCGGGCAGGAGATCCACGGCGTTCCTGTCTACAACTCGGTCAGAGAAGCTCTTTTGGAACACGATGCATCTGTAAGTGTCCTGTTTGTTCCCGGTTTCGCGGCAGGCGACTCGATTATGGAGGCAGCATACAACGGCCTTGAACTTGTCGTAGCTATAACCGAGCACATCCCTGTACACGATACCATGAGGGCAATATCTTATGCCGGACTTGAAGGCTGTAGTGTTATCGGTCCAAACTGCCCGGGAACGATGTCCCCTGGTGAACTCAAGCTTGGCATAATGCCCGCACAGCTTGCGATGAGAGGGAATGTCGGTGTCATATCGAGGAGCGGGACTCTCACTTATGAGGTAGTAAATGAACTCAGCCGTGCAGAAATAGGGCAGAGCACCATCGTCGGAATAGGTGGTGACCCTGTAATCGGAGAAACATTTGTCAATGTTCTGGAGAGATTCGAGAAGGACCCGGAGACTAAAGCCGTAGTCCTTATCGGCGAGGTCGGAGGAAACCTGGAGGAGGAGGGCGCCTCATTTTCAAATCTTCCTCTTGTAACCTATATTGCGGGAGTCTCCGCACCGCCCGAGAAGAGAATGGGCCATGCAGGCGCCATTGTTGCAGGTGGTGAGGGTGATGCCGGGTCAAAGATCAGGCGTCTTGAATCCATTGGTATAACTGTTGCAGAGAAGCCCTCGGATATCCCGGTTCTTGTTAGGGAAATACTATAATTATAATAAATCTTATTATGTTTCAGCCAGGATATTAGATTGGTGAATAAAGAACTTCTGATGATGCGGAGTGCATCATATATAGCCGGGGAGATCGGGGCAAAGGCCATAGTATCTTTTCTGGATCCAATGGAATTCGCATCGGATATACCGATAATATGGGTTGAGGATCTTCAGCTTGATGTGCTGAAAGACCTGACCATGCACGATATTCTTGAAGTCTCTGAGAAACATCTTCATGATGCTGCCGTTCAGATCTATCTCTCCAAACAGTTTGAAGAAGGGGTCGTTGTCGGAGTGTTCCCTCATGCAGTCATTACATTTGACATCAAGGAAGGAAGTTCGTTTATCAACGTAAGGGATTTTGAGGACATAATTCCAAGGGACGTAATGTCTGCCGTTTTAAAGGTTGCTCTGGAGATCTCCGGCCAGGGAAGGGAGGGGCGTCATATCGGGACCGCATTTATTATCGGTGATGAGAACACGATCTATAAGAATTCCTACCAGGCGATTATCAATCCGTTCAAGGGACAGAGGGCCGAAGACTGTGATATCAAGAACGAACACAACTGGGAGAGTATCAAGGAGTTCGCCCAGCTTGACGGCGTCTTTATTGTAAATACAGAAGGACTGATTGTTTCTGCCGGGAGATACTTAAACATCAATACGGGCACTGTTAAGCTTCCCGGTGGTATGGGGGGCAGACATCTTGCAGCAGCGGCAATAACAATGGATCTTCCTGTCGTCGGAGTTACTGTTTCAGAGTCCGGCGGAATCGTCAGGGTATTCAGGGATGGCATATGTGTTATGACTATCCGTTCGGATTTCAGGATACGATAACCGGGCAATAAATACTTTTTTTTTTAATATAAGTCCTGTCAGTGGCTTTTATCTCTCTAAAATCCAATGAGCAAATTATATTGTCTAAATGATTCATAATAATAATGAATTGTCTTTTGGGAGCAAGCTATGCAGAGAAATATAGCAGTAGAGAAATTACTTCAGACACCTATTGAAAAACAGCAGATAGAGATCGCCGAGAGAAAGTGTATTGGTCATCCCGACAGTCTTGCAGACGGAATTGCAGAGGCTGTTTCAAGGGCTCTTTCAAAGACCTATCTTGAAGAGTGCAACGCCGTCCTGCACCACAACACAGACCAGGGTGAGGTTGTGGCAGGAGAGTCGATTCCGACCTTCGGCGGGGGAAAGGTTACAAGGCCGGTATATGTACTTCTCACCGGCCGTGCGACAAAGGATTTCGAGGGAAAGACTATCCCTACGGATGCTATTGCACTTGAAGCTGCCCGTGATTACCTTAAGAATACCCTTCATTATCTCAATATGGAGAGGGATGTAATCGTTGACTGCAGGATGGGTACCGGGTCGTCCGATCTCCGTGATGTCTTCAAGGCATGTGGTGACAATCCTGTTCCGCACGCAAACGATACATCTTTTGGAATAGGGCATGCTCCGTTCAGCGATCTTGAGAACATTATCCTGAAGGTCAGCGATCATATTGACAACAATGTCAGGCCGAAAAAACCGGTTATCGGAACCGATATCAAGATCATGGGTCTCAGGCAGGCGAACGAGATCAATCTTACGCTCTGTGTGCCCATGATCGACAGGTTCTGCAGCTCAATGGATGATTATTCCGAAGCGGTCGCTTTCATACGCGATGATGTCCAGAAGGTGGCATCCGGGTGCACCGATCGCAAGGTCAATGTATGGGTAAACACAGGCGACAGGGTCGATAAGGGCAGTATCTTCCTGACTGTAACCGGAACATCGGCTGAGATGGGTGATGACGGTTCAGTAGGGCGTGGAAACCGCTGCAACGGGCTGATAACCCCACAGAGGCCGATGAGTATGGAGGCAACAAGCGGAAAGAACCCTATAAATCATATCGGAAAGATCTACAACCTTTTATCAACCGAGATTGCCATGCAGTGCGTAAAGGAGATCGACGGAATAGAAGATCTATACGTCCGCCTGCTCTCACAGATTGGAAAGCCGATTGATCAGCCGCTGGTTGCAAGTGCCCAGTATATTTCATATGATGACTGCGCAGCCTCGGTTGACCAGGAGATTCACTCAATCATAGATGAGAGGCTTGCTGATATTACAGGCATCACCGAGAGAGTAATCCGCGGTGAATTAAAGACTTTCTAACACAACTATTTTTATTAGAATGAATCCTGATGAAAAACCCCGGGATCTGATTCGCCTCGCGATCCCGAATAAAGGCAGAATTGCCGATCCGGTAATTGAAACCATTGAGAAGAGCGGACTTAAGATAAATAACAGTGTCGGCAGAAAGCTCATCTCAAAGACCTCGGATCCTGAAATAGAGGTCTTGTTTGCACGACCTGTAGATATCCCGGAGTTCGTGGCCGACGGAGCTGCAGATCTGGGTATTACAGGAAGGGATATGGTTATGGAGAGGGGCTCCGATGTGAAAGAGCTCTTCGACCTTAAAAGCGGAAATGCAACCCTGGTCCTTGCCGTTCCGTCGGAATCAGAGATAAATGAAAAAGGACAGCTTGAAGGTCTGCGTGTGGCAACCGAGTTTCCTGGCATTTCCGGGAAATATTTCAGTGAATTTGGTATAAACGTCACCCTTGTCCCCGTGGGAGGTGCCTGTGAGGCTGCACCCTACCTTGGAATCGCCGATGCAATAATCGATCTCTCAAGTTCAGGAGTTACTCTCGCTACAAACAACCTCAGGGTTATTGATGAAATCCTGCATTCAACCACTGTTCTTATTGCAAACAGGGATGCTGAAGCAAGACACCCAGAAAAGATTGCCGAACTGTGTCTTGCTCTTGAAAGTGTCATCAGGGCCCGCGGTCAGTGTTACCTCATGATGAACGTGGCCCGGCCCTCTCTTGAAGAAGTGAAACGGGAGCTGCCCGGTCTTTCAGGTCCGACAGTAATGGACGTATCATCTGATGAGAATATGGTGGCCGTTCATGCAGTCGTGCAGGAAGACCATCTCTATTCACTTGTCGGGAAACTGAAGAATGCCGGGGCAAAAGACATACTTGTAGTCCCAATCGAAAGGATGATCCGTTAGGGGTGAACAGGATGAGGGTTTTTCCTGCTGTTGATATACTTGGAGGCAGGTGCGTGCAGCTTGTTCAGGGAAAGAGGGATTGCAGGACCGAGTATGGCGCTCCCCTTGAGTGTGCACTTCGCTGGACTGATGAGGGTGCAGAAGCACTTCATATAATTAATCTTGACGGGGCATTCGGGAACGCAGGCGGGAATGCCGGGCTGATCCGTGAACTGGTCCGCGAGACCGGCGTGTACATTCAGCTCGGCGGCGGCATCAGGAGTGTTGAGGATGCGTCCAGCTGGCTTGAAACTGGTGTAAGCAGGGTAATCCTTGGAACTCTTGCGATAGAGCATCCTGAGGCCGTTAAAGAGCTTTCAGATCTTTTTGGAAAGGAGCGGGTTGTTGCAGGTGTGGATGCCCGTGGCGGAAATGTTGTTGTAAAAGGGTGGGAGGAGTCTGCCGGAGATTACATAGGGTGGGCAAAACGGTTTGAAGAAGCCGGTGCCGGAGCTCTTCTTTTTACCAATGTGGACGTTGAGGGTCTCCAGAACGGAATAGATCCAAAACCTGTGGAAAAACTGGTTAATGCAACATCCCTCCCTGTAATCGTGGCAGGGGGGATCTCTTCTTCTGAAGATGTAGTAAATATAAAGAAGATTGGGGCAGATGGAATAGTACTGGGTTCTGCTTTGTACAGTGGAAGGATCAGTCTCAGGGAAGCCCTGGAGGTATCCGGATGAGATGTTTTGAAAAATCAAGGAAGACAAAGGAAACCGATATTTTTGTAAGTATCGATCTTGATGGAAAGGGAAATGTGGCGGCAGACACGGGAATCCCTTTTATGGACCATATGTTTGATGCCTTTGGGAGGCACGGGATGTTTGACCTGACCGTCAGGGCGAAGGGCGATCTTGACGTGGACAGCCACCATACGATTGAGGATATCGGGATTGTTCTCGGCCAGGCTGTTGCCGGGGCGATTGATGACGGAAAAGGGATAACCCGTTTCTCTCACATGGCTGTTCCCATGGATGAGTCGATCGCATATGTGACCCTTGACTGCGGCGGGAGGGCGTATCTTGTAATGGACGGGACATTTGACGATTCATCCCTGCCGGGAATGCCCGGGGATCTTCCTGAACATTTCTTCTATAGCTTCTGCTCCAATGCAAAGATTACCGCTCATATATCATTTGAAGGAAAAAATGCACATCATAAATGCGAAGCGATATTCAAGGCTTTTGGCATTGCTTTAAGGATGGCTACAAGAGTTGATCCTGAAAGAGGCATACCAAGTACAAAAGGCCAAATCTAATTTTTTGAAGAATAGCTAATTTAAAAGAAAAAAGATTCAGGCGTTGACAGCCATGTCAACATCTTCTTTCTTGATAGTCTTGCGTCCAGCGTGCTGGGCGTACTTTGAAGCCTCTTTTGTGAGGTTTGCAATGTATGCCTCGGATGCATCGACGATTGCCTGTGCTGCGTCGCTGCCTACTCTCTCTGCTCCGTTCTTCTTTGCAATTCTTACTACTGCTGCTATTGGTAGATCATTTGCCATTTCAATTCCACCTCAGTTGAAAGTAATCTCGGCGAATATAAATACTTTTTGGGATTTTAACGTATTTTGGGGGTTAAATGGGAAAAATTACTACAATTCATGATTTTATTCGTTGGCGGAAAATTTTGGGAAAATTCTAGGCGATACCTCCAAAACGCTTTATAATTGGCAAAAAAAACGCATCAATCCGTTTGATTATAAACGGCCAATGCTGCAGCGAGGAAAATTGCATTTGAATAATCAGAGGAGGCGCGCGAAGTATCCACAAATATCCTGCTGAGATTTGCTACAGGAGCACCGTGTGCCCGCCCACCCCCGAGAAGGGCAAGTGTCCTGAAGATAAGATTGCCGGAAATCCCGTCAGGGGCTATTATTATGCCGTGTTCAACTACTGCATCTTCTATGAGGATCTCCATATGATCCGAACCTGTTTTTTCCGCAACAGTCTCTGCATCATTGATGGTCCTGTCAACAACAGGGTGTCTTCCAATATCTCCTCTGCGACCCCCTGACAATATGGCTGTTTTATCGGTAATATTCAGGGCAGGCGCAATTTTCTTTGCATATCTGATTAGTTCAGTCTTATCTTCAATTGTCCATCCTTCATCGACACCCACGGGTGCGAGAAGAAACCTTATTCCGGAAGCGGTCTCCAGAAGTGCAATCCGTTTCAGTGATTCTGTTTTTTCATATTTCTTCAAGAGAGCCATGACAGTATTTGATGGCAGTGTCCCCCTTACAGCGGCGTCGATTCTGCCGCTGTAAAGGGCTTTGACAAGCTCTTCTTCCGGATTTTCTACCGTGACTGTATGATATTCACAGTCCCGAAGATTTTTACTGGTAAAAATGGTAATTTTATGTTTTTTTGAGGCAGGAAGGATTGTTTTTAGAACTTTTTCTTCACCGTTGCCAATTCCAATTCCGATATGCATCAGAAATCCCTTCCGGAATCAGACGAAGAGGTGCATGATTCCTTCTTCACTAAGGTCAAATACCTTGCTCTCTTCCTTATCATGCACCACTTTGAGGATGTTCGTATCGTCGATTACTCCAATGTCTGCTGCAGTTATACCTGCTTCCGAGAACATTGCTATAATTTCTCTGACATGCCTTTCATCTGCAGTAAGGATAAAACCCATCCCCGGATACATTCTTACCCAGTGATTGAAGGTGATCCCGTATTTATTAAGATCCGGCCTTGGAATATTTGAAAGATTTACAGATGCTCCTTTTTTGCTCGTCTCAAGCAGCATTCCAAGCGTTCCTATGACTCCTGGGTTGCTTATGTCCTTGCCTGAAGTTACAAGGTGTTTTTCACCCAGCGTCTGCATCAGTCTTATCTGCCTCCGGACTGTCTCTGTATCACGCAATGTTGCCGAGTCCCAGTTCAGTGCGCATGAAGGGTGAACTCTCCCTTCAAGGTCAATCGCTGCAATAATCCTGTCTCCTATCCCTGCAGTATGGGAAAATATTGCATCGTCGGGATTTACCGTGCCCAGTATTGCAACATCGACAGCTGAAAACTCAGAATCAGGGTGAAGATGGCCACCGACAATCGGAACTCCGAATTTCTTTGATGCATCGGCCATTCCATGTAGCACTTCATGGCAAACCTCTTCATTTTGAACAGAAAGTATATCTACCATTGCAAGGGGTTTTCCTCCCATTGCTGCGATATCATGTACATTTACCAGCACCGAGCAGAATCCTGCCCAGTAGGGATCGGCTTCCATAAGCATGCTCCAGATTCCGTCTGCAGCAAGGAGAAGGCCGTCGCCGTTATTCTTTATTAGTGCAGCATCCTCTCCAAAAGATACTACAATATCGTCGGAATCAATCCTTAGCGACTGGATAATCTCACCAATCGCACGTTTTCTTGTGACTCCTGCATATTCCCGCACTGCCTGTGCTATCTGCTCGGTGGAACAGCTCTTCTCCACTCTAAACACCAACTGATCTAATTATTCAGCCTTAATACACTAATACATGTTGATATGGAATTGCATTCCGGTTGTCATTTTATTCTCACCATTCAGTTTTTCATGGATTCCAGCCAATATAATATGACGCCATATGCAGGACTGGGTTGAGAAATACAGGCCAAAAAGTCTGAGGGATATTGTAGGGAACAATACCGCAATCAGAGAGCTGGCCGGTTGGGCATCCGGCTGGAAGATCGGAGATGACCCTGTTCTGCTTTATGGAAAGCCGGGCATTGGGAAGACTTCTGCAGTATATGCACTTGCGGCGGATATGGGCTGGGAGGTTGTCGAGCTCAATGCAAGTGATGAGAGAACGAAATCTGTAATTGATAAAATTGCAGGTACAACCTCGACAACGATGAGCCTGACAGGTGCATCAAGAAAACTTCTGGTTTTTGATGAAGCCGACAACCTGCATGGAAATGCCGACAGGGGAGGTGCCCGGGCGATCCTCGATACGATAAAAAATTCCAGGCAGCCTATAATTCTTATTGCAAATGATATCTATGGTGTTGCAAAGGAGCTGAAATCAGCCTGCACACTAATCCAGTTCAGGTCACTCCAGGCGAGATCCATCGTTCCCAGGCTGAAATATATCTGCTCTTCTGAGGGTATAAAATGCAATGAGAATTCTCTTTTAAATATTGCAGAAGAGTCCTCAGGTGACATGAGGTCGGCTGTCAATATGCTGCATGCAGCCTCGGCAGGCAGCGATGTGCAGGAAGGTATGGTTGCAACCTCGTCGAAAGATGAACGGTCAAGTATATTTGATCTTGTCAGTGCGGCATTTAAGGAGAAGGATGACAGGAAATTAATGGCGCTCTCTTTTGAAATCCCGGATACTCCTGAGACAACAGGGCAGTGGATCGAGGACAACCTTTCCTCACTGAAAAATCCTGCTGAAATGGCGCTTGCGTACAGTTATATCTCAAAAGCCGATGAGTTCCTGGGAGATACGTACAGGAGGCAGTATTACACTCTCTGGAGATATGCCGGTGCGATAATGTTAATCGGGACTGCAGTCTCTGCCAGGGGTGCAGGAATTTCAGGCAGGATCTCTCCTCCTTCAAGATGGGGCAAGATGTATCGTGCAAAAAAGCAGAAAGGCCTGAGAAACAGCATCTTCAGGAACCTGTCCGGGAAATATCACATGCCTGAGGATACTTTGAGGGACGATATGCTCATACCGCTTTCAATAATAGCTGATGAATCGCCACATGAATTTGCAAGGGAAAATAACTTCGACAAGGATGAACTGGATTTTTTCCTTCACGACAAAGTCCGGTCAGGTGCAGTGATTAAGGACATCCAGAAGTCTGAAAAGGAGAAGGAAAAAGCAGAGAAGAAGAAACAATCCTCAAAAAAAGCTTCAGCTCCAGTTCAGCCCCCATCTGCACCTCCAGTGGACCCTGTTGATAAGGACAACCGGGAAGAGGACCCTGCTGATGTAGAAGAGAAAAAGAAGGATCTGTCCCAATCGACACTTTTCGACGGATTCTAATCATTTTTATAATATCGGTGGAGTATTATGCCGCAGTCGATTATCTCACCGCCATTTTCATAAATTTCGTTTCCGAGATGGTATACAATAAGATCCGCGCCTGCTGCTCTGGCGGTCTTTATCAGGTCAGGGATCATCTCAACCCCCGGGCGGACTGAATAGATCAAACCAGCATTGGCATATATTGACTTATCTGGGGCCGTAATGTCGTCCCTGAAGAATTTTACCCTGCAATCCGGACAGTCCCTGATATCTGTCGCAGTTACATCAATTCCTTTATCCTTCAGAATGGTGGAGGTAACTGTGTTTCTGCCAATACCAACTTCGACGACTGATTTATAGTGGTCTGCAATATATTCGGCAATACGTTCTTCAATACTCTTATAATTGACCATTGTCAACATATAATCTGAATGGGGATTCTTATTTTTTGGGATAATGATGTCCCTGAAGGTCTGCAGCAACCCTTTGTAAGGATGGTTTCTCAAATTCTTGAAATGCCTGTCTCCGCCTGTCCCAACGTACTGATGCTGAGAGGTTATGACCGTTCAAGAAACCAGAATGATGCGAGCAGAATTCTCGGGGATATGCAGGATATCTATACCCGTAAGGCCGGCTGTGAAGATGCAGTGCTGATCGTTACCGGGAAGGATCTCTTCATTCGCGGGAGGGATTTTGTCTTTGGTCTTGCAAGGCCAGGTGTAAGAGTTTCAGTAGTCTCTACCGCAAGACTTGACAATGGCTGGTATGGCAGATCAAAGAGTGAAAATGATCTTATGGACAGGGTTGTGAAGGAAGGCTGCCATGAATTGTGCCATTGTATGGGTCTGGATCATTGCAGCAATCCTGAATGTATAATGTTTTATCCGCAGACTCTTGACGAGCTTGACAGGAAGAAAAAGACCCTTTGCGTAAAGTGCAGACAGGATCTCAACCTATACCGGTTTTCAGACTGATGTATATAAAGAAACGATATTATTGTCACAGGGTAAAATATTGATAGATAATGGATTCACGGACACTTGATATTGCTGCTTTTCTGGCTGCCCTGTGCATTGTCATTACAATTGCATTTCTGGTAAATCCCTCTCCCGGTGGGGAAGAGGTACCAAAAGTTCCTGTTACGAGTCAGGGAGTATCCGGGGATTCTGTTTCCCCGGGTGTCGCTTCCGGAGAAACCCTTATTCAATATCAGCTTCCTTCATATGTCACAAAAGATGAGCGTAAGTGGCTAATCTCAAGGCAGATCTCGGAAGGGATGGATTATTACCTTCCTGTTACAAGGGATTATGCTGTCCGTTATGTTGCTGAAGAACATTCGGGAACTTACTCAATCGAACAGGCATGTGATATCTGGGACGGCTCTGTTTCAGAATGGACTTATGTTTCCGGGAGCGGAGGCCTTTTGGATATATCTCCGGCGAGTAAAAGCATAAATACAGGTCTTACCGGAGATGAGGCGGATTATGCTGTTTTTCTTGCCTCTATGATTAAAGGAGTGGGTGGGGAAGCGAGAATAAAAAGTGCCGTCGATCCTGAGAGGGGCGAGTATCCATATACGGAACTCTATCTTGGCAACAGTGATGACATTCAGGAAAAAATTGTCAATGAGGAAAAATTAAGCCAGTTTAAATCTGATTATTCTCCCATATTTGCGAGGGATCCAAGCGGTCTTACAATATTTAAATACCGTTATGGAAGGATCTGCAGTGGGGACCAGTGTTATGATTTTGTAAATCCCTTCTTCGAAGTTCTTAATGAACCGGAGAAGTATGGAGAAATCTGCTATAATTATCCAAAACTTATCGAATACCTGCTCATATTCCCTGATACTAACGCCGTTGAATTCCAGGCATTATACATACAGGTACGATACGGTGGATATGATGAACGATATCATGAACTCCGCAATATAAGGGATCTGGAGTACAGTTATGATCTTGAGGATAACGGAGAGGTTACATATTGGCTTTCCATGGATCTCTTTGGTTCATACCCTGGGGATCCGGTAATTAGGGATGTAGGTTCTGCCACAGCCTACTATTCCGACGGGTCATATAAATCAATCAGGGTCAATACCAAGGTGGCTCCTGTAATTGAATAAATAGCCCGGACAGCAACATGAAAAGGGATTTGATGAGATATGAAAGGGATTGAAGGGGAAAGAAAGAATTTGAACTTCCTGGTTCTTGTAATAGCCGGTATATGTAGTATTATCGTGGCAACACAGGCAGGCATTCTTATTTTTTCTTCTCCAGAAACCCAGAATCTCGTGGAATCCACCTCAGTGCCATATGACCAGAAAAAAGCTGTCATATATTCTGAGGCAATGCAGGAGGACAATCCTGCTGTCAGGGAGTACGCGTATCTGAGAACCACTGTTACAGATCCTGACGGTGAGGCTCTGTTATATGTGTGCAACCTCTGGGATGACCTGAACAGGAACTGGAAGATAGTAAGTGATCCCATGGGCCCGGAATATATCTCCCCTTCATCTGAAACAATAAAGGCCGATTTGCGGGGAGATTGTGATGATTATTCTGTTCTGCTTGCGGGGTTATCAGGAGTCGTCGGGGCGGAGATGCGGATTGTCAATATTGCCGGAACAAATGGAAATTCCGGGCATGCTTACCCTGAATGTTATCTTGGGGACACCGAAAGTGTTGTGATAGGGCAGTGCAGGTACATATCTGCGCGTTATGATTGTGACAAGGTCTATTACAGCTTTAACGGTGAATCGGGCAGGACGGTATACTGGCTGAACCTTGACTGGGCGGCAGGCAGGTACCCTGATGCTGAATATTACATATACGGGGATTCAGGAAATTACCATGATCTGGTTCATCCCGGCCAGAGTTATGCCGGAGTCGGCCGAAATGCGGTTTTTTATTATCCCGACGGCTCTTATTCGGCCGACACTCCCGGTCACGGTTATTATGAGAGGGACACGTTCGGAAAGGAGGTGCTGAATGTTATCCAGGTTTAATATAATTTTATATGTTCTTGTTCTCTGCATTCTGGTGACCGCTTCATTGTCTTCAGGATGTTCTTCTGAAGAGAGTTCCTATAATGCAACACTGGACGAGATTGATTCAATTGAAAAGGCGGCCGATGACAGGGTGAAAATAATGGATTTCACAGCCTCAGATGAGATCTTTTATTCACAGCTGTCCGCTTCCGAGAGTCAGTACCATGATGCTATTGACCAGTTATATGCTATCGGACCTACCCCCGGTCTTTCAGGATTTGCATATGAAACAAGAGTGAAATCCCTTCAGCTGAAGATTGATTTTCTGGATTTATATTCGGCAATGCTGGATAACGACAGGAGGGCTGAAGAGATATTCCAGACCAGCACTCCAAAATTCAGGGAGGGTCTTATTGAGGTCATGGATGAGTATGAGAACATCCGCCAGAGGATCCTGTTCCTCAGGGTGATGGCAGGGGATATCGACAGGAATCTTCTTAATCCGGAATTTGCAGGTATGATTGGGATTGTCCGCGGTGAACTGGAACTCATGCTCGAATCGGTTGATTCAAAGATATCGTTCCTTATGGAATACAGGTAGCTAACTGGAGAATCATTATGTATGCAACTGCTGTAATTGCGAAAGTTTAAGGGATGATTAGAATATAAAGATGTAATCACTCATATTCCGGAGATTAAAATGGAATATTTCAAATCACTAATAAACAGAAAATTCAAGGATGTTGTGGGAAGCCGGTATAAGGATGTCCTAAAGGACTACCGGGAGTTTCTTCTCACGGAAGAGGAGATTGTTCTCTGCGACTTTAAGAGAATACTGATACCCCTGGATATCTTCGTTTCTGAGGTACCGGAGGATTTTTATGATCTCCTGACGGCTTTTGATGAAACCGAGATCAATCTGGTTTATATTACCGATTCTGATGTAATCTCAATTATCAATGATGTTTTGGGAGAAGATGCAGGAAGGGAATATCAGGCCAAAAAGGAGAATTATGGTCGCGGACTCCTTGAAAAGATTTCAGGAGAGCTTGAGAGTAGAGGAATTACCGTAAACCGCCGTCTTTATGCAGGTCGTAAATGGGATGATGTCGAGGCAATGTCAGAAAATTATGACCTTGTTGCAGTCTCTAAGTCCTTTGGAGGAGGAAGAGGCGATGAGAACGAGATCAGTCCTGTTGCACAGCGGCTTGTTCAGCAGATGAACGTATCTTCAGTTTTATACTGATGTTTTTTGGAGATAAGACAGGATTTTTATGGTATTAATAGAGCCTTTAATTGCCGTAGTTGTTTTTCTGATAACGTATATTCTGATCGTCGATGAGAGGATCAACAGGGCTGTCGCCGCAATGGCAGGTGCTGCTGTTCTTGTTTTTCTCGGGATTATTCCATGGGAGAGTCTGCTTGATCACATCGATTTTGGCACGATATTCCTTTTGATGGGAATGATGATAATCGTTAATGTTGCAAGCAACAGCGGTCTGTTTGAATATCTGGCGATAATCACTGCAAAGGCGGCTAAGGGGAGTCCAATCAGGGTTTTAATTCTCTTCGCACTGGTAACTGCAGTAACGAGTGCGTTCCTTGATAATGTAACGACTGTTCTTCTTATGACTCCTATGCTCCTGTATATTGCGAAGGTTATGGATGTAAACCCGATTCCTTTACTTCTTACAGAGATACTGGCCTCCAATGTCGGCGGAATGGCGACTCTTATAGGAGATCCTCCCAATATTATGATTGCATCTGCAACAGGTCTGTCTTTCAATGAATTCCTGTTCGTTATGGGACCGATTGCTCTTGTCGACCTTGCTGTCGTGATTATGATATTCTACTTCTTCTACGGAAGAAAGATGAAGGTTGACAGTGCCGGAAAGGCGGCAATAAGAAAAACAATAGACGCTCTTGACGAACGTGCTGCAATACAGGATATTGTCCTGTTTAAAAAGTCAATTGTCGCACTGGCCTTTGTTATAATGTTGTTCTTCGTTCACAGCAATATCGGAGAGATTCTTCATACTTTTCTGCCGTTTGTGGATCCAACGATGACCCTTGAACCTGCAGAGGTTGCATTAATCGGTGCGGCGCTTATACTGTTCTGGTCGAGAAAGGCGCCTGAGGTAATCTTTGAAAAGGTCGAATGGACGGCTCTTTTCTTCTTCGGCGGTCTTTTTGTACTGGTTGGAGGACTTGTAGAAACGGGAGTTATCTCGGATCTGGCCATGATGATGACCTCAAGCCTGACCGATACCCATGAGGCGATGTTTGTAATTGCCTGGTTCTCCGCGATTGCCTCTGCAATTGTCGATAATATTCCTCTGACTGCAGCGCTGATTCCGCTGATAGAGGATATAGGAATGAATTCCTCGACGATTGATACCTATCCGCTGTGGTGGGCGCTTTCACTTGGTGCCTGTCTTGGAGGAAACGGAACTGCGATTGCAGCTTCTGCAAATGTAGTGGTTTTGGGAATAGCGGAGAGAGAGGGGATAAAGATCTCTTTCTTTGATTTCTTAAAGATTGGAATGTTTGTGCTCTTTGTCACTGTTGCAATAGGACTGGGCATATTATATTTAATGTTCTGAGTTATAGGGAGGTAATAAGATGAAAATACTTGTACTGCTTGACGGCTCCAAATGGAGCTACAAGGCTGCAATAAATGCAATTGAGATTGCAAAGAAGAAGGATGCGGAGATAACGATATTCTCCGTTATTGACAAGGATGAGACACGTGCCGCTGCTTTTTATTTGTGCAGGCAGAGCAACATGTGTGATCTGGTCAATGAGCATGAGGATAAGATATACAGGGATTTGAAGAAGAGCATTGGCGAAGACCTTAACGAACTGACCCTGAATATGAACAGGATGAACCTCGAAGGAAGATCGAAGATCGTCGAGGGCAGGCGCGATGAGGAGATCTTAAAGGAGTTTGAATCAGGAGATTACTCACTGGTTGTTATGGGAGCCTTTGGGAAGAGATCGAATATAAGGGTCGGGACTCTTTTTAACGGCATATCCACTGCGATAAATGTACCGATACTGATTATAAGATAAATTCTTTTTTAACATTACAATTCTCCAATATCCTCGTTCCACAATTCCGGATTTTTCTTTATGAAATCCGCCATCATATCAGCACATAAATCAAGGTCAAGATCTATTACCTCAACACCCATCGAGAGAAGGAAATTTTTTGCCCCTTCAAAACTTCTTGACTCTCCAGCCACAACCCGGGGGATTCCGAACTGCACAACAGCCCCTGCACAGAGATAGCATGGCATCAGGGTGGAATAGAGTGTTGTATCCCTGTAACTGCCTATTCTGCCGGCGTTCCTGAGGCAGTCGATCTCTGCATGTATTACCGGATCATTATTCTGGACACGCCTGTTATGGCCTCTCCCGATAATCTCTCCATCCCTGACAAGGACTGCGCCTATTGGGATTCCTCCTTCACTATGTCCTTTTTTTGCCTCATCTATCGCGGCTGTCATGTATTTGTCGGGTACGGAGTTCATTTCATTAATATCGGAGTTAGGCGCTTTTGAAACTTCTCATGGTAATTTATTTATACTTCAATGTATAGAAATATACATTAATGAATATGTTTGGTTTTACTATAACTGGTACTATTGTTCAGAACAATCCTAAATCAAAGGGGGTTTTCTGAGATGAAGTCCCGTGATATTGCAGTAGTTGGGATTCTCCTGGCGATCGGCGCCATCCTCAGATTTGTGGCAAATATGTTCCCTGGTGCTATTGTCGGAAACCCTATCATTGCACTATATTGTCTTGCGATCATCCTGATTCACCCTACAGTAAGGGAGGCACTTGGCATTGGTATTGTTGCGGGAATTGTATCCATGATGATCAGCCATTCGATCTTCCCGCCGGCGAACCTGATCAGTGAAGCTATAGGGGCAATCGTCTGTGTGGTTCTTTATACCATGATCTCGGAGAAGATCGCTGTCGCACCTGCGATTACTACCTTTATCGCCACATGTGCAAGCGGTTTCTCCTTTATCCTCGTTTGTATGGTGGTGATGCTAGCCTCGATTATTGCAGTGCCGACCGGAACGGTAATGGGATTCTTCCTGGCTGTTGCGCCCATCGTTGTTATTACGGCAGGTTTCAACTGCGTGGTTACCCAGGTCCTCTATTTCCCGGCAAAACGGATTTTGTCCCGGTAAATTACCGGATTCTTTTTTTAAAAAATCTTTATTGATTTAATTTATACATCAAAGGGTAAGACTAATAATAGAAATTTTAGTATTTGGGGTCAGCATTTTATGAAATCGAAAGATATTGCGATAGTCGGGATATTGCTTGCGGTTGGTTTTGTCCTGGGGTTTATTTTAAGATCATTTCCGTTTGCGATTATTTTCGGAAAACCACTCATTGTAATGTATTGCCTTGCAATTTTTCTGGTACTTCCGAATATTAAGGAGACCCTTGTTATCGGGTTTATTGCAGGATTGATATCCATTATAACTGTCGGTTATTCTATATTCCCTATAGCTAATATTATAGGTGAAATTATGGGGGCGGTTGTCTGTATGGCTGTTTATTCAGCTGTCCATAAGAAAATTCCATTTATGGAGTCAGTTTCCACCTTCTTTGCAACGTGTGTGAGCGGTTTTGCATTTTTGATAGTATCTGGATTTATTTTTCTGTTATACTCCGGTGAATCATTAACATCATTATATCAGCTGTTTATACCAATGCTCCTTATTACTGCTTTTATAAATAGTTTGGTAGCTCAGGTTCTCTATTTTCCTGCAAAATTACTATTTTGTCATGATGCCTTTAATGACAAAAACAGTCTATGGTGAACATGTTTATACATTGTGGGGGCAAAACTAATAACAGCAAATAATGTATGAACCGATAATCCGGAGCAAAAATATATGAGATCGAAAGACATTGCAATAGTCGGGATATTGCTGGCGATTGGCGCTATCCTGAGATATTTATCCAATATCATCCCCGGAGCGATTGTAGCAAACCCGATTATTGCACTATATTGTCTTGCGATCATCCTGATAGCTCCAAAATTCAGGGATGCTCTTGGTATCGGAATAGTCGCGGGCATAGTATCTGCCCTAATCAGCCATTCAATCTTCCCGCCTGCAAATCTTATCAGTGAACCGATAGGGGCCATTGTCTGCCTCGGAGTCTATTCTCTTACGAGAAAAAGACTCCCGCTATCTCCAGGCATCTCAACACTCGTTGCTACACTTGCGAGTGGGTTTTCCTTCCTTCTAATAAGCATTATTGTGATAGTGGCCGGTGTAATCCCGATGGCAGGCAATTTCAGTACAATTGATGCATTTGTCCTGGCACTCTCACCTATAATCATACTGACTGCGATCTTTAACTCGGTCATTACCCAGGCTCTCTACTTCCCCTCATCAAGGATACTTATGAGGGGCATGAAGGGGGAAAACGGAGAAAATCCCAGGCAGAATGCGAAGATGCCGGAAGTCACTGAGATCGAAACCGGCACTGCTGCAATTGTGTTTAAGGATTTTACATACAATTACGTTACAGGGAAAAAACCTGCACTGTCCGGAATAAATCTTTGTATAAACAGGGGGGAGTGTGTACTTATCAACGGGACTACCGGTGCAGGCAAGACCACACTATGCCTTGCTGCTGCAGGTATCCTGAATCATGAATATGAAGGTGAAGGGAGCGGGAGTGTTGAGATCTTTGGAAAGGATGTCTCATCATATACTGATATGGGGGATATCGGCAGGAGGGTTGGTGTTGTTTTTGATGATGCCGATGCTCAGCTGATATTCACAACAGTGGAAGAGGAGGTTCTGTCAGGGCTTGAAAACAGGGGCATTGAGGCAGAAGAGGTCGTAAGAAGGCTTGAAGAAATAATGAAATTAACAAATATCGAGCACCTGCGCTACAGGTCTCCCCATACCCTTTCAGGTGGCCAGAAGCAGAGGGTTGCACTTGCCTCGACGCTTGCATCCGGAACAGACTGTCTGATCCTTGATGAGGCAACAGCTGAACTTGATACTGTTGCAACCGGACAGATAATCTCAGTGCTCATGACTCTTAAAAATGAAGGAAAAACCATTCTTCTCGTAGAACAGAAGCCCAAAGCTCTCTCTGCCATAGCTGACAGGGTTGTCTTCATAGACAACGGCAAACTCGTCAGTGAGGTTTCACCGTCGCAGTTCTTTGAGAAAAAGGAGAAAGAGATCGCAGGGACTCCCGTGTCATTCAGCTATAAATTAAATGAGAACCAGGAACAGCCTGTTGTTTCAATACGGAATCTTATCCATGATTATGGGGATTTCAGGGCCCTTGACGGAATAACTGTTGACTTCTATCCGGGAGAATTCATTGCAATTATCGGAGAGAACGGTTCGGGTAAGACCACACTCTCAAAACATCTGAACGGTTTGTTAAAGCCTACATCCGGTTCGGTAACTGTTGCAGGGACAGACTCATTAAAATCCGGAGTTATCGAGCTTTCCCGTCATGTGGGGCTCGTCTTCCAGAATCCCGACACTATGCTCTTTGAAGATACTGTTGAAAGGGAGATTGAATTCGGTCTCCGGAACATCGGTATGGATTATAGCGGGGATTATATCGATCAGATCCTTGAAGAGGTGGGTCTTTCGGATCGAAAGGATATCTTCCCCAGATCCATGAGCAGGGGAGAGAGGCAGCGGCTTGCAATCGCCTGTGTGGTTGCCATGAAACCTGAAGTGATAATCCTTGATGAGCCGACTACCGGACTTGATCCAGTGGAATCAGCAAGGATTATGAATATTCTCAAGGCCCTGTCCGATGTCGGGCATACTGTGATTATGGTGAGCCATGATATGGAGATAGTCGAGAACCATGCCGCGAGAGTGATAAAGATGGCCGATGGCAAGATACTATCAGACGGCATTGCAGGAGGTTCGGAATAATGTCAGAGATTCTTCAGTATAAGAGGATGGACGGTGTCTTTCACCGGATGGGTGCATTGACAAAGATATTATTCCTCATATTCGTCGTATTTGTGGCAATATTATCTACAGAACCGCTTCTCCTTCTTGGAATAGTCATAATCCTCTTCCTGCTGGCACTGGCCGGCAGAATGCATATGGAACTCCTGGGACAGGTTCCTATGCTTATCTTCCTCTCGGCAGGGCTTTTCCTCCTGACTATCATCACGATGCAGGCAGGAGATGTTGTTGGTTATCTGGTACCTTCAGTCATCCCTCTCGTTGGGGGGTCGATTCCCATAACCTCCGGTGCACTGACATTTGCAACGATATTATCGCTCCGCTTCTTCGTTATGCTGTTCGCGTTCCAGATTGTGATAATTTCCACACAGCCGAGAGATCTTATTCACGCGCTACAGGCACTCCGGCTGCCTGTTGACTACACTCTTATGCTCCTTATTGCAATAAGATTCATACCCAGTCTGCAGCTTGAAGGGAAGAGGATACAGGAGGCACAGCTTGCAAGGGCCTATAATCCCGGAAAAGGCGTGAGAGGGAAGATAAAATCGATGGCACCCGTTATGATCCCGCTGGTCTCAAATGCGCTTGGAAAGGCGAATGTACTGGGACTCACCATCGATCTCAGAGGTCTTCGGACAATGAAGAGGACGCATGCAATGAAGAGGCCGCCGGGAGCCGGGGACTATCTTATGATTACAGGGATTATTGCAGGGGCTTTAGCATTTGCTTTATATTTTGCAAACCGCAGCGGTTTGATTTGAGTTTTATAATTTTGACAGGGGGGAATCCCTCTCCCTATAACCCTCCCCCTCGTTGCGATAGGTCGCAAAGAGGATGGACGAGCATCCTCTTTTGCTTCCGGATTTTTTCTTCTGGAATCAAAAGGAGAATAATCCTTAATTGACTTTCCTAAACCCTATCAGGTCTAAAAGTAATGTTTTTTCGGCCGGAGGCCGGGTTATCATCATTCGCGTGAGTTGCATAGTAACTTACGCACAGGGCTGCCCCGGAGGGGCTTATGCCCCCTAATAGGATCAAAAAAATCTTTCAGAAAAGGAAAAGATCCTGATTATAATAATTCTTCAAGGACTTCTCCTGTATTCTCAGCGACTCTGGCCTTTGACTGAAAGAGATTATAGAGTTCCGTTGCCCTGCCATTTGTCAGGTCAAGTTTTTTGAGGTTTTTATTAGGGTTTACAAATATGACTTCTTTTCTATCGAGATATTCTGCAGCAACTTCGAAGTTTGAAAGGTTTCCATATCCGACATTTGTGGCAACAACCACTATTGTGTCTGCAAGATCACACATCTTTCTTAATTCAACATTTTCTCTATCGGAATATTTTGAAAAAGGCGGTGCATGGATGATATCTATTCCAATCGATTTCGCGGATTCATAGTCCTGGTCCCCCTGGTTAAGGATTCCTGCGGTGACCTCTACTCCTGCCGAGTGAAGGGACATAATGATCTGCCTCCCCATCCCTTCACCGCTGATGACATGAACCCTTTTTCTGGCTTCCGTCTTTCTCTCCGGCGGAAGGGAGAAGGCAAACTGCATTCTCTTTCCGTCCGGCCCCGGGTACTGCATCGCAAGGACTCCGAACACGTCCTCCAGTGCCTCTGCAGAGAGAACTTCCTTCGATTTTCCTTGATTTAGCACATAACCGTCTTTTGTAATTACTATATCATCACAATAGGATGAGGCCTGGTTGATCTCGTGAATTATACAGATTATGGATTTCTCCCTTGTCAGATTTGAAAGCAGATCCATAAGCTCAAGCTGGTGTTTGATGTCAAGGTGCGACGTCGGCTCATCAAGCATGAGGTAGCCGGGTTCCTGTGCAAGAGCCCTTGCAATCATTACCCGCTGGAGTTCACCGCCGGAAAGCTCGTTGATCTTTCTGTCCTGGAACTGAAGTGCATCAGCATCTTTCAGTGATTCAGTGACAATCATATGATCTTCATTCGAATCCGGCTGGAAGTTCTTCTGGTAAGGGCTTCTGCCAAGCATTACATAGTCATAGACCGGGAATGAAAAAGGAGTATATATCCGCTGCTCGACAACTGCACGCATCTTTGCAAGCTCGACAGGAGGAACTTCTCCAATATCTGTATCATTGTACTTCACAGTTCCTCCCGAGGGATGGAGATAACCGGCAATAACCTTCATGGCAGTTGTCTTGCCGCACCCGTTCGGGCCGATAATACCTGTGATCCTGTTGTCACGGCAGGTGAAGTTCATGTCCTTTAAAACCTCCCGTGATTCGTGATAGCCGAATTTTATGCCTTTGACCTCTATTGGCATTACAGTTCACCCCGCTTTGATCTGAGAAGATACAGGAAGAAAGGTGCACCGCACATGGCGGTCAGTATTCCAAGAGGAAGTTCTGCAGGAGACATGACGACTCTTGCAAAGGTGTCTGCAAGGACAAGGAATATTGCACCTGCAAAGACTGAGACCGGTATCAGTATCCTGTGATCTGGTCCGACCAGGAGTCTCACAATATGGGGAATTATAAGACCTACGAAACCGATTATTCCGCTTACTGCCACTGCCGCACTCGTCAGAAGTGCAGTCAGGACAAGCAGGATTTTTTTTTGTTTTTCAACTTCAATTCCAAGGTATTGAGCGGATTCTTCCCCGAACATTAGCGCATTCATGCTGCGTCCCATTGTTATCATCGATATGACTCCGATGAGTGCAAAAGGAAGAATGATCCAGATATAGTTCCATCCCCTTCCCGAAAGTCCGCCCATCATCCAGAACATGATCTGCTCGAAGTTCTGGCCCCCGGTGAACATCATAAATGAATTTATGGCTGATAGGAATGCCGAGATCGCAATTCCGGAGAGAAGGAGGGTATTAACCGGCACCCTGTTTCCTATCTTTCCAACATTATAGACCAGAAATATTGTAATTATTCCGAATATGAATGAAAGGATTGGAAGGGTGTAGAGGCTTAAAGCCCATGCGGCTCCATATACGAAGACTATCGTTGCACCGAGCGCCGCCCCGTTGGATATTCCCAGTATGAAAGGATCGGCCATCGGGTTCCTGAAGAGGCTCTGGAGAGCGGCACCGCTTATGGCAAGACAGATTCCTACCAGAGCCCCGAGAATTATCCTCGGCAGCCTGATCCCCCTTATGATCGTTGCCTCGCCGTCGGTCCAGAATTGAGCCTGATGCGTGAAGGGTTCGGTGAGTATTGCGATTACCTTTTCCGCCCCGATGTTCGATTCTCCCATGCCGACAGAGAAGAGCATTACAATAAGCGTGAGCAGGAAGAGTCCTGCCGAGATTATTACAGTATCCCTGCGTTTATACATTGATAAAACAGCTCCAGACCGTCGATTATCCTCGGCCCCGGCCTTGATGCGATGTCATTGTCGACTGTGTAGACCCGGCCGTTCTTTATTGCCGGAAGGTCCCTGAACTCAGGGATTGAAAGGATCTGCTCGGTAAAGTTTACAGTCTTGCTGCCGTGCCCGGTGGGGACGATGATGACTTCAGGTGCCCTCTCGATTACAGCTTCGTGTGAAACGGCGAAATATCCATCCATGTCTGCAAAGACATTCACTCCCCCGGCTTTCTCAATCGTCTCACCCTGCAGGGTATTGTTGCCTGCAGCATAAAGCGGCTGCACATTCACAACATACCATGTCCTGGGAGCAGGTGTTTCCTTCGGGCTGTTTATTATCTTTATTTCCCTCGCCTTCAGTTCGTCAACAAGTTTCCCTGCGCTCTCCTCCAGCCCCAGGAGGACTCCCAGTGATTCGATATTCGAATATACGTCATCAAAAGATTCCAGTGTATAGGTGTGAACAGGACACCCAAGTTCTAAAAGACTGTCGACAACGGTCTTCTGCGCAAGAGTCGTCGCTATAATAAGGTCCGGATTTTTGGATACGATTGACTCGACGCTTAATGTCTTCGGTCCGCCGACAGAGGGGACGGTCAGTGCTTCGGGGGGGTAATCGTCATAATCCGTTCTTCCGACAAGTGTTACGCCTGAATCCGGTGTGTTTATCGCGTAGAATATTTCGGTCTCGCTTGGTGCGAGGGAGATCACTCTTATAAGATTGTCCCCCGTTCCTGCGCTGCCTGTTCCTGCATTGCTGTCAGGAACTTCTATACATCCTGAAAAAAACAATACAACTATAAGAAGAAAAATTATTGGAAAACTAAAATGCGGAACCCTTGAAATCATTATATGAATATTGGTCTCTGTTAAAATTAAATTTTATTAACTAAACTTATTTTGAAAAAATATATATGGATGTTATTCTTAATAATTAGTACAGTTATTTTGATTTAACTCAAAATAATTTGTTTTACGTTGAACGAGAAGGAGAGATGAACAAATGATGAGAAACAATGAAGAAGCGGTCTCGCCGGTTGTGGGGGTAATGTTGATGCTGGTCGTGACTATTATTATTGCAGCGGTCGTGTCTGCATTTGCCGGCGGGGTGGCAGGCAACCAGGAAAAGACTCCTAATGCTGCGATTGATGTATGCATTAAATATAATCAGGATACCGGGATGGGCGATCGTGCCACTGAAATTGAATTTGAACTTCTCAGCGGTAATCCTATCCCTACAAAAGATCTTTCAATAGTTACTTATTACACAAACAGCAGTGGTCATACTTATAAGAACGAACAGTTAGCTTCGAGTGACGATGTTGATCTTTATGGCGGAACTGCCTATGAAGGATTCGGCTACAATTCAAGGGTACCGTATCTCAGCAATCTGGCAAAAGGATGGGGATATCAGACCCAACAGCACTTTGGAAATTATACGTGGGTTCCTGGCGACAAAATGTCAACCGGCGGTGATCCCGGCACTTCACAGTTACTTGGTATGAGCGATAACTGGGGATATAGTCTTGACTCTGACTTTAAGGAAGGCAGCATAGTAGATATCAAATTACTGCATGTTCCCAGTGGCAGGTATATCTATGACGAGGAGGTTATTGTAACATGAAAGGAATAAAAAGTGAAGCAGTTTCACCAGTAGTGGGAGTCATGCTGATGCTTGTAGTGACTATTATTATTGCAGCGGTCGTGTCTGCATTTGCCGGCGGGATGGCCGGTGAACAGCAAAAGGCTCCACAGGCAAGTATAAGTGCTAAAGCTGTAATCGGACAAATAGAAGATACAGACACTTCAACATGGGGTCCAAATTATCCCGCAGATTTTAGTGCAGTACATGGTATTGAATTCGAGCACAAGGGAGGAGAAGCTTTTTCATTAGATGAAATTAAAATCCAGCTTGAGCATTCAGGTGTCAGTATGATTGTTTCCTCAGTAGACGAACTCCCTGATTCTACCTGTCTGCCTGCCAGTACCACGGATGGTGGCTATTTCTGGAAAATCGGAAATACTACATTAAGTGACAAAACCGTCTCCAGTGGTGATAAGTTCATGTTTTATGCTGATAACTGCTACATAAGCGGAGTTACTGATTATATATTATGGACTTTTGATACAGGTTATGGTTATGGAGTGGTAGGAGATCTTTATGATTACTCAATCATCGATGCGAATTCCGGTCAGAAGATATCCAGTGGCAAGGTGCTATTGAAATAATTTTATGATATAAGGAAATTCCAATACTTTTTTTTATTGTTTTGACATGTAAACTCCATTAATTATGGATATACATGCTGATTTTCTATTGGTTTTTATAATGATGCAGGTTTACTATCTATACTGCCTGAACCCGTGATTAACAATTTTACATTTGTGCATATGTATTGGCATATAATAAAATCTAATAAAAAAAGGAAACGCCAAAAGGCCATTAACGGGGATATTTTGATTATATACTCCCAAAAAAATAAAGTCCTGTTATTTATATTGATTCCGGGCTCTCCTAAGCCTCAGTATATATGAGTGATTCGTTCATCAGCTATTACCTCCAGTGGCTCCGGCAGCCCCTGGATATACTCCGCAAGGGCATCGAGATCTCCCGGCCCGACGTTGACTGTGACTCCCCAGTCCCATGGTGGTGCCATTACTCCTCCCCCCATAGCATTTCCGTAGGCCATGTAGTAGTTCATGGCTGCCGTATATGTTGCATTTTCATCAAGCGGAACACCGTTTACAAGGATCTCCGTGACCCTGTTCCCTGTTGGGCGTGAGGAATCCCATGCATACGTGATTCCCGAGACTGAAAGCGTCTCCTCCGGCAACGGCTCCTCCCACTGGCGTTCAAGAATATCTTTTATCTGCTCTCCGGTGACTTCGCGGGATGCAACATGCGGCCGGCTGTACCAGCCGCCGTATTGTTCTGCAATAGAGGAGTCCGGTGGCAATACTGCTTCAAGATCGCCCCATGTGATCTCTCCGGCAGGGACATCCGCCTGGATTGACCCTGCAAAAGGCCCGGACGTCACAAGGGCAATGTCGGTGCCCATCACAGCCCGCTGGGAATCGGCTACGAGATTGCCGAGCGCTGACTCGCCTGCTGCATCGGGTGTTCTTGTAATATCAGTTGCGGAGGTCGCAATAACCTCGGAGCGGAATTCTAAAACTGTTGCCTCCACGTCGGCAAGCAGCTCTTCTGCGTACGGGTCAGGGCTTGTTCCCGGGAATTGATCGACATAGACCGGGACGATTACGGCTGATTTTTCAATAATCTCGTTATTTTTCGGGTCGATTAATAAATCCACATCTGCATATGCCTTCCCGTAGGAATATGCCTCCACAACAAGAACGTCATTGCCTCCTGAATTTGGGAGATATGCATTTATGAAACCGTGGCTGTGGGCGGCGAGAACGACATCCACATCCGGGTCAAGCTCTGTAACGAATGATGTAACCTGACCTGAAACATTGCAGCCCTGTTGTGTAGGCCCTTCGTAGGACTCCTGACTGCCGCCTTTGTGAAGAAGAATCACGATCGCGTGAATGCCCTGCTCCTGCAGTTCGGGAACATACCTGTTAACCGCCTCGCTCTCGTTGATGAATGTGACGTCCTCTATGTTCTGCGGGAGTTCAAGTATGGTTGTATCGACGGTAACTACGCCGATGAATGAAACCTTTGCGCCGTTTATCTCACGGATCGTGTATGCCGGGAGTACGGGTGTATCGTTCTCCTTCCAGACCACGTTTGCACAGATGTGATCTCCCATGAAACCGGGATATGGATCAATGGTATGCGGTATTGTTGTGTCCATGTTTCCCCCGTATATAATACGCATCAGCTCATCCACTCCGTCATTGAATTCATGATTGCCCGGGATCGAGATCAGGTTGCATTCCGTGCATTCACCGCTTTTTAGCGGGTCACATCTGTCATTTGCAAGTAAATTGAAGAATTCGATGGTGGCTTCATCCTGCAGGAGTGCCGATTCTGCCGGGGAGGCACCGATAGTATCACCGGTAAGAGCGATTATCGTATAGTCGGCATCCGATGATTTCATGGCCGATTTAAGGTATGAGGCAAGAACGGGGGCACTTCCTGCCGGCCTGTCATTAAGTTCCTGTCCGGGGAAGATGTGCCCGTGGAAATCGTTGACAGCTAATATTTCTACGTTAATCGGCTCCCCTGTATCTGCGTAGGCTATTGCTGATGATATGATTGTTATCAGAATGATGAGAATTATTGCAATGGTCCAGTGGATGGCAGAATGCTTCTTCATTATGTAAAAATTTGGAATTAATCACGTTTCAACATATTCATTTTTTTTAAGTTAAATAAAAATTAATTTATTTGTGGGGATTGACTCTTTATTCAGGAGCTATTATCCGGGTAAAAATGAGGATTTTAAGATGAAGATAGTCTATATAAGTGCCGGAACAGGAGAGAATCCCTGGGTTAAGGAAGCAGCTGCATCGTGTAATGATCCTGAGTATCGCGTAGAGGTAGTGCAGTCAACCACCGAGACGATTGATCCCGAGGAGAAGAAATTCGTAGAAATTCTGGAGGAGGTCAGGAATTGCGATCTTTTACTAGTCAGCAATCATGGTAGTACAACATACTTTAAAAAATTCGACCGCCTGATTGAAAAGGCCCGGGAGAACAATACAGATACTTTTGTCTGCAGTTCTGTCGGCGAGGAGATGAAGGAAACCAGGGATCTTTTCAGGCATTCTGACGGGGATTACGACTTTCTCCATGCGTGCATTGAACTTGGAGGAAAGGTGAATACAAAGAGTCTGGTTCTCTGGGCCTGCAAAGAGATAGCCGGTGCGGATGTGGAGGTGCCCCCGCTTGTCTATCCCCCGACTGAGGGATTCTTCCACCCGTCAATGCGGGGGGTATACGACTATGATTCCCACATGAAGAGACTTGACCCTGAAAAGCCGACAATAGGTATTCAGGTGCACCAGTTTGGTTTCATCAGGAAGAACCTTCTTCCTGTCGAGGCGTTGATAAAGGCGGTTGAAGAGAAGGGGATGAATGCACTGCCGTTCTTCCTTGTGACAAGCCCCAACGAGGTCACTGGTGCAACAGGCATCAGGAAATTTATCGAGAATCACCTGATAAAGGACGGGAAATCCATAATCGACGTCATGATCGTCAACATGTCCTTCTCCCAGCTCTCTCTCTCTGATCCAACTGACGGCACAAAAACTGAACCTGTATACAATTTCTTCAATGACCTGAATGTGCCGCTATTGCAGACGATAACGCTGTACAGGTCATATGAGGACTGGACTGACGATGCCCAGGGGCTCTCTGCAATGGAGATCGCATCCGGTGTAATCTGGCCTGAGTTCGACGGGCAGATAATCAGCATACCTCTTGGCACCACTGGGGAGTACGAGGGCAGAAGGAATGTTGCAATCCCAATTCCCGGGCGTCCGGAGAGAATTGCAGGGATGGTAAAACGATGGTCCGAACTGAAGAGAGCGCCTGTAGAGGACCGTAAGGTTGTCATATTCCTCTACCAGTACACAGAAGAAATGGATGCGCTTGGTGATGCCGGCGGACTCGACACGCCACAGAGCGTTATTGAAATCCTGCACAGCCTGAAAGACCGTGGCTACTTTGTCGAGAAAATCCCTGAGACAGGGAATGACCTGATATACGAGATGATCGAGGGTCTCACGAACGATACACGCTGGATCTCAAAGGAGCAGATGAAGGAACGGGCTGCAGGTTTTGTCAGCACCGATCTTTACAGAGAATGGTTTAAAAAGCTCCCTCAAAAGAACCAGAAGAAGATGATCAAAGACTGGGGGAAGGCGCCAGGCGAGGTATTTGAGGTTGAAGGAGAGCTCTGCATTCCCGGAGTTGTCAAGGGCAATATCTTCATCGGGATTCAGCCTCCGAGAGGCTACTTCGACCAGATCGAGACGATGATCCATTCGACTGATCTCGTAATGCCGCACCATTACCTCGCCTACTACCGCTGGATCAAATATGTGTTCGGGGCACATGCAGTCATCCATCTTGGAACGCACGGTACTGTGGAGTGGCTGCCCGGCAAGGGGAATGCAATGTCTGAGGAGTGTTATCCTGATATTATGATGGATGATATGCCGCACCTGTACCCGTACATCATAAATGATCCCGGCGAGGGCATGGAAGCGAAGAGAAGAGGGTGGGCTGTTGCACTCGATTATAACACCCCTCCAATGATGCGTGCCCAGGGGTACGGTGAACTCTCCGATCTGGATGTCATTCTTCAGGATTATCTTCGGGCAAGACGGGGCGGTGAGGCTAAAAAAGCAGCCGACCTTATCGGGGAAGCCCGTGAGATTGTCATAGATAAAAACCTGACAAACGATCTCGGCCTTTCAGAAGAGCCCGGATGTGATGAGGTAGCGGAAAATGCCGAGCGTCTCTATGACTACATCTGTGAACTGCGGGACACCATAATCAAAGACGGCCTTCATATCTACGGGCAGCCGCCTGCAGGAAGCCGCTTCCAGGAGATGGTATATGCACTCACCCGGCTTGAGAACGGGAAGACTCCGTCACTGAGGGAGAGCGTGGCAGAGGCAATGTCGCTGTCTCTCAGGGAACTTCTGGACGATCCTTCCGGCTTTAATCAGCAGAAGGATCAGACAAACGGAGCTCTTATCGACGAGATCGATGCCGCAAGCAGTCTTCTTATAGAGATGATGGCCGAATGCGGGTACGACCGTGAAGAAGCGCTGAAGATTATAAGGGCTGAATACGGGGATGGTAATCAAAACCTTGAGGCCTGCGTGGTTTTCATCTGTGATGAGATCGTCAAAAATCTCAACCGGACGACCGATGAGATAACCAACATGCTGAAAGGCCTTGATGCAGGGTATGTTGAACCGGGCCCCTCAGGTGATCCCACCCGCGGAAACGCCCATCTTCTTCCGACAGGCAGGAACTGTTATTCTATAGATCCTGCATCCGTTCCCACGCGGGCGGCATGGAAGACCGGAAAGGAGCTCGCCGACCAGATGGTCGAACGATATATCGAAGAGAAGGGCGAGTACCCGCAGAATGTGGGAATCGTTGTCTGGGCAACCGATACCATGAGGACAGGAGGGGACGATATCGCCTATATCCTGTGGCTTATGGGCTTAAGGCCGATCTGGTCAAGTCGCGGCGGTGCGGTTACCGGCCTTGAAGTCATTCCTGCAAGTGAACTTGGAAGGCCGCGTATCGATATGTCCCTGCGTATCAGCGGAATGTTCAGGGACTCGTTCCTGAATCTTGTTCACATGATCGATGAGGGTGTGGAGATTATCGCATCGCTCGATGAGTCCAATGATGTCAACTACCTTGCGGCACACCTCAAAGAGGATCTCCTTGAGAAGATAAAGGAGGGTTTATCCGGGGAAGAGGCCCGTGAAATGGCATTGATCCGTATATTCGGCGATCCGCCCGGAGAGCACGGCGTGGGTGTCTGCGAAGTCCTGCATGCATCTGCCTGGGAGGACAGAAAGGACCTTGCCGATGTCTACACCAACTGGGGGGCCCATGCCTACGGGCGAAAGTTCAGGGGCGAAAAATTCCCTGAACTATTCAAAAAGAAGATGGGCACCCTTGATGCAACAGTGAAGAACCGCGTCTCAAGAGAGTGGGATATTCTCGAGACTGATGACGATTATGCATGCCTCGGCGGAATGAATGCATGCGTCAAGGTATATGGCGATAAGGATCCTGTCTCTGTAATCGGAGATGCATCCGATCCGAAGAACATCAGGACAAAGCTTCTTGACGAAGAGATCAGGTTCATTTTCAGGAGCAGGGTATTAAATCCAAAATGGATAGAGGGCCTGAAACCGCACGGCTTTCGTGGCGTTCAGGATATCGTGACGACGATCGAGTACACCTTCGGCTGGGATGCAACATCCGATGCAGTCGATGACTGGGAGTACCAGGCTGCCACGGAGCATTTCCTCTTCAATGAGGATAACAGGCAGTGGATTGAGGAGAACAACCCGTATGCACTCCACGCTATATCGGGAAGGCTTCTTGAGGCAAGAGACCGCGGATTCTGGGATGCCGATGAAGAGACTGTTCAAAAACTGCAGCAGATCTATCTTGAGTCCGAGGAATATCTGGAGAGAACGGGGGATGATTAATGGCCTCCATCGAAACGGTGGGTCTTACAAAGAACTACGGGGGTCTCTGTGCAGTTGACGGTCTGAATATAGAGATAAAGGACGAGATATTCGGGCTTCTAGGGCCGAACGGTTCAGGAAAGACGACGACTGTCCTGATGCTGACGACGCTAATCTCCCAGACCAGGGGCAGCGCCAGCGTATGCGGGTACGATACGATTAAACAGCCGGATAAGGTGAGAAGCTGCCTGAGTTATGTTCCCCAGGATATGGCCATCGACACGAACCTTACAGGGCGGGAGAATATGATGGTATTTGCCCGTCTTTACGGGATCGAGAATCCGAAGGACAAGGTTGATGAACTCCTTGGGATAATGGAGCTCTCGGATCGTGCTGATGATCTGGCGAAGACCTATTCCGGCGGGATGCGGCGAAGGCTTGAGCTTGCAGAGGCTCTTGTTCATGAGCCTGATGTAATCTTCCTCGATGAGCCGACACTCGGACTGGATGTCGGTGCAAGGAAGAAGATCTGGAGGCATATCTACTCCCTGAACAGGAAGGGGATGACCATCTTTGTAACCACCCATTACATGGACGAGGCTGAGCAGTTCTGCGATCGGGTGGGGATCATCGATCACGGGAAGATTGCTGCGCTCGGGACTCCGTCCGAACTGAAATCACAGCTTATGAGCGATGTTATTACAGTCTCTATTGACGGAGAGTTTTTCCCGGTCAGTCCCGACGGTCTTAACGGCATTCTGTATGTCGGAAACTCGGGCGATGAATACTCCTTTACTGCTGAAAACGGCCGCGAAGCACTGCCTCTCATCGCAGATGCCCTGAAAAGTTCGGGTAACAGGGTCCGTTCGATGGCGATGCGGGAGCCGTCCCTCGACGATGTATTCCTCCAGTCTGTCGGGAAGCAGGAGGAGGAGCAGGGATTTGAGGAATTGAAATACCGCCTGATGCTGAGGAGGAGATGATGATGAAAGGCGTTCTTACATACATGCACAGGGATTTCATCCGCTGGTTCAGGTACAGGGTTGGAGTGGTGTCTGTTCTTGTCCTTCCGGCGGCATGGCTTCTCTTCGTAGGGCTTGCCCTCCCCGTCCAGTTTACAGGGAACTATCTCGATTTCATTACGCCCGGAATTCTTGTAATGACTATCCTGACAGCCGGAATATCCAGCGGCTCGCTTCTGATGTTCGATAAGCTTCTTGGATTCCTGAACAAATTCCTTGCAATGCCAGTTCCACGTGAGAGCATTCTGGTAAGCAAGATTCTTTTTATTTCTGTCAGGGGGATTATCCAGATAACGATCATCTTGGTGCTTGCAGTACTTATTGGGGCAACCATCCTGAATCCACTCCAGTACGGGATAATATACCTGATCCTGTTCCTTTTCGGCGTATTTATTGCAGCGTTTTCAACAACCGTTGCCATCTATCTTAATGATCACGATTCATTTGCCGCCTTCAGTGCCATGGTAACGATGCCGCTGTTCTTCACATCAAGTGCACTGATGCCTTATGATGTGATGCCCGGCTGGCTCTCCACGATCGCCCATGTAAATCCGCTCAGTTTTGCAATCGATGCCATCCGTGACGTAGCAGCAGGAAACCTGCCGCTTTTGCCTATTGTTGTGATTGTTGTACTCTCCCTGTTTGTATTTGGAATCTGCAGGCACGTATTCAGGAAGCTTACGGTATGATATCAGCATGAGTATTGTGTTAAAATCCTGAAATCCTCTTCAGGATTTTTGGGTAAAGGATTTGTTATTTTAAAATTATTTTTTCAGGAATGCGTGTGAGTCAACCCGTGATACCAGTCTCTTTACAATGATGTCTGTTATCTGGTCGTATTCTCCGAGGCCCTTTGAGTCGACTTCTACAGAATATCCGGATGCTTCAAGGGCTTTCTGCCAGGAATCAGTGTTTGCATCACCGGCGATCTCTATCCATGCATGAATTCCGGGTACGATAGTGAGCGGAACGAGCCTTACCTTCTTTACGCCTATGTGGGCGAGCCTTGATTTGACTTTCTCAATTCCCGGATAACCATCCACAGCTCCTATCGTCAGCCTGCCTGTCCTGCAGACATCGTCAAGAATCATCTGGAGCTGACAGAGGGCCGGATCGGTGCCTCCTTCAGATTTGGGTGATACGAGCACGACTGCTTCGTCATCTGAGATATCGGCGTAGATGGACTGAATGGCCTCTGCGACTTCGAAGAAGTCCCCGTCGTACATGACAAGCGGACTGCTGATGAGGATGCCGTCAAAGCCGAGAACGCCGTGTGCACCGGCCATCTCGTTCAGTGAGGTGATCACAGGGTAGAGCTCGTGGTATCTTGTTCCGGATGTGAGGAATAGCGGCTGTACGGCAATGCGGGAGTGGCCCTTGTCGATAAGGGATGCGAGTGCAGCCAGAGGGCCGGAAATCTCTTCGCCCTGCTCTTTTAATACGAGCCTGACCGGCTCAGAGCTGAAGGCATATGCGACTTCTGCCCGGGGATAGGATTTCTGTATCTTTTCTACACAGTTTTTGACAACCTGTCTGCCTTCCGACTGGGTTGTTCCAACTGCCACGACTAAAACGGCACCGTGGCTCTCAGGTTTATTGCCATGTCCATGCATTATTTCATTTCTCCAGTAATTGTTCGAAGATCAGGTTGAATATATGTCTATTTAAAGATACTGATCTTATTTTTTTGGTTAAATGGTGGCATAAAATTAATTTTTTGTAAGTTAGAGCATATTAGCACAGTTTTAACATTTAGGTAGAAAATAGTAAGGTTTAAATAATAACTTTTTGACTAAAACATATATTTATAAAGTTTACTGAAAATTATGAAAATTTCCTGAATGCATTGAATATTCTTTCGAGTATATGGAGTGCCCCTTCTCCACCCAGGAATGCCTTCTGTGTGAACTCAATTTCTCCTGATATCCTGTTGAATATATCTACAGGATGCCTGCATCTTCCGGTAAGTTCCAGGTGTTCTCCTGAAATTCCGTCCGAGAAACAGAAGTCCTGCATTACTTCTTCAGGATCGGTTGATAGAGCCTCAATAAGTTCTGCTGATTCAAGGAACCCGGTTAATTTCCGGACGTTTTCGTCATCCTCTCCGGGCATAAACCCGACAGAAACAGGTAGCATCCCGAGATATTCGTAGAGCCATTTTACAAGAGGAAGAGCAAAGGACGAATCGGCTTTGATCCCGAATGTTGCTCCCCTGGGATAACCTGATTCGTTGAAGTACCTGGATATCTGGTGATAGGCATCTGTACGCTTTCTCCTGATATCATCAAGTGCGGGAGTTGGATCACGGCTCGTGGCTTCTGCGACTTCCCTGATCCAGCTTTCAGTTGCATCAAATCCTACCGGCGCCCCTCCGGAAGGATCTACTGTCGCTATCCCTAATTCAGACTCGTACCATTCGGCAGTTTTTCCTGCATATTCGGGATATATTATGATGTTGTATGATGCAGTGGCGGATTCCCTGATCGTCGCCGTGTCCGATCCTGCACCCGGTGCAGATACAACAGAGAGTCCCATAAGTTCACAAAGTCTGGTAAGTTCGGCGATGTTTCCTTTCCAGTACTTCTGGTAGATTGAAAAGCCGAGGAGATTTACCCTGTCTCTGGATTTGGGAAGCTGGTTGAGCCTGAGCCATTTCAGTATGGTAACAATTGTCTCGTCGAAACCGGCCGGCAGGGGTCCTGAATAGTCTGCCTCCTCAAATGCCATGCATTTGTCTTCAAGTCCGGCCTCTTTCAGGAAACGGTTTAGATCGTCACCTATAAGTGATGCACCCGGTGAGTTGACGATCGCCATGAAGGCGTCTCCTTTTTCTGCAATCAGGGGCAGGATTTCACGCAGTTTGTCAGTTGAGCCGTGTATATAGTCATCACTATCGAGATATGTGCATGGGATGCGTGACTGGCCGAAATAGAAGAGCTCTTCAAATGAGCGGCGATTCAGTGAATTATCTCTTGGGAAGTGACGATCCGAAAAGTAGGCAGGATTGCCACGGCATCCGTTGGGGCCGTTCATCACTGCACTTGCATCCGAGATGCCTTCTATTGCGAGTAGTGTTCCGAAGAAGGCATCTTCTTCAAATTTCACAGGACCGCCTCCCCGTCTGATCTCCAGCCTTCTATAACTGGCACCTTCATCAGCCTGCTCCATTTTTCAGCCTGATCAACTGCTGCTCTGAAGCCAAAGCCCGGACAGTAGGGGATCTGCACTCCTCTTGCCCTGTCGGCGGGCCGGAGTCGCGGATATGTGTGAAGAACAAGATCCGGTTTTAATGTTTTGATATCCTCTGTGCGTTTTTCAAGCGGGTAATTCCTTTCAATCTCGATCTCTACCTCATAGCGGGAGGTGAATGATTCGGAAACAGGAGAATATGTTAGGCCGATCATTAATATCTCCATATTCAGGTCATGAGCAAGATCACAGATCCAGTCGACGGATTTGGGATAGGATGCTATCAGCACTGTTTTTCCCTCAAAATGAGGTCTCAATTGCTCAATTTTACGCCAATATTCCTCTCTCTCTTCTGCAATAATTCCCTTGGCAGTCTCTTCTTCATTAAAGAGTCCTGCAATGCCTAACAACCACTCTTCTGATTCCCTGAATCCTATAGGCAGGGATTTATCGAAGAACGGTACATCAGAGGCCGAAGAAAGGAGAGTTTTTATAGAACGGGACGTATCTTCAGCGTCGACAGGGAGGTTGAGAGCCGCCCTGTTGAAATTTTCCAGTGAACTGAATGGAACTTTACTTAAGAAGCGGGAGTTTATGGATATGCCAAGTCTGTTCAGGAGTTCCTCGATTACATCCATCGAGGTCTCATCATTTGTTGCAAGCCATTTTTCCGCAATCACATTGACGGATTTTACCTTTGCCTGTTCTTTATGTCCTGAGTCCTGAATAATTCCTGCAATTGTCCTGTATGCCTCTATGATACCTTGGGCAAAGTCACCTTTCAGGTTTCCGTCAACCTCTACAGGAATCAGGTTTACATCCGTGTAATCTTCAAGTATTCCTGATACAACGCCTCCGACGTTATCCCCGATTATTCCTGGAGGGCAGGCAGTGATAATGAATATATTGCTGTAACCTTTGCTGATCGTGGATTCTATCGTTTTTTTCAGTTTTTCTTCCCCGCCGAAGATGAAGTCCTCATCTGTCATGTCAGTGGAGAAGAATCGCTTCATAAATCCAGTATTATATGGATGGTTGTAGACCTGTGTAGAATGCAGTTCCCGGTCAAACAGTTTCTCACAGATCATCAGAATACAGCTTCTTGGGGAGTGCATCACTATTGCAGCGTCCGTGATCTGGGCTGCGACCGATACCGCTCCTGCGAATGCGCAGCCTATAAGAGGGCGCCTGTTCTTTACTGATGGCGATGTTATCCTGACATGATCTGTGCAGGCCTCTAAAACTGAGACGTCGAATTTCTTTACGTCCGCTAAATCCTCCCGCTGAAGGATGATGCTTTCCAGCTCTTTCTCATTCAAAGGCAGGGCAGGATAAAGACTCCCGTCTCTTTCATTCAGTATCTTCTCAATGTGGTTAGCAATATTCCGGATTATCCATGCATCAGCAGAATCCGGATATTTCTCGATTATCGTGCATCCCTCTTTTTCAGCCTCAGCAAAGCTCTCGCTCCGGGGAATCCTGGCGACAACCGGCAGCCGGACAGCCTTTGCAAACCGCATGACCCGGTTGTCTTCCTCTTCAAGCCCCCTTGAATTGAATATTATTCCTGCGACTTTGCCGGTCTTTTCAGTGAAATTCTTAATGCCTCTCAGGATATTATTCGCAGCATAAAGGGAGAGATATTCGCCCGATGTTACGATGAAGACTGCATCTGCATATTCATTACGCACGGGAACCGCAAATCCTCCGCAGACAACATCACCGAGTACATCGTAGATGCTTACGTCGAAATAATCCTGCCTTAATCCCAGTTCCCTGAGAAGTTCAAAGGTGGTGATCACTCCTCTCCCTGCACACCCCACTCCCGGCTCAGGGCCGCCTGCTTCAACACATGCAATTCCCCCGTAGCCACTGAAAACGATGTCTTCCAGGTGTCTGTCTTCAGGAAGGACCTCCTTTATGTAATCCAGAACTGTTGCCGGGATTTTTCCCCCGATAAGCAGGCGGGTGGAATCGTGTTTCGGGTCGCAACCGATCTGCATGATTTTCAGGCCTTTCTGAGCCAGTGCAGCCGAAACGTTGGCGGAGATCGTCGATTTTCCAATTCCGCCTTTACCGTATACAGCAATCCTAATTTGGACCGCCTCCCCTGCCGGAGGTCGAGAGGCATTCAATTATTTCTGAGATGCTGCTGCATTTCTTTGCTGAACCTTCAATGAGAATATCCCACTCCGGTGCCCCGCCATTGTTTCCTATAGTAATTCTAATATCTCCCTCTGGACCTGTTGCCGGGGTGTATCCGATCCTCTCAAGGGCATAAAGTGTCCAGATCTTCTCAATCGATTCGGGTGCCGAGAGCGAGAATGTCCCTCTCTTCTCCACCGGTATCGTGAATTCGCCGCGGATGGTATCGAAATAAACTCCGTCAATTTCAAAGGCCGATCCGAAGATGCCTGAGAGGACGAGATCCTCTGGCACTCCCGAGATCATATTTCCGGCCCTGTTGATGATCCAGAGCTGGTCGGCACAGCGGATTGCAAGGTTTAGATCATGAGTAGAGAGCAGTATTGATTTACTGGTCTTTCGGGCAACAGTTCGTAAAATGCGCATGGTCTCAATTTTATGCGGAAGATCCAGGAATGCTGTCGGCTCATCGAGCACCATCATCTCGGGCTCCTGTGCAAGAGCACGTGCAATCATAACCTTCTGCCGCTCGCCGTCACTCATCTCGTGAATAAAGCGGCGTGTGAGTTCTTTGGCACCTACAGAAGCGAGTGCCGAGATTACAATATCCCTGTCGGAGTCTGTCAAATTACCTGCCCAGTTGGTATACGGGAACCTCCCGAGGGCTACTATATCAAAGGCGGTCAGGTATCCGGCCTCGATGGGACTTGTCAGAACCACACTCAGGGTCTTTGCCTTCTCATCCGGTGTGTGATCCTCTATCTTTTTATCACAAAGCCAGACGTCACCACAGAGCGGGGGCTGGATTCCGGTAATGGTCCGTATGAGCGTGGACTTGCCTGCACCGTTGGGGCCGATCAGGCATACCAGCTCTCCGCGTTTCAGGGTCAGGTTGAGATCCTTTGAGACCTCCTTTGTTATTGATTTCTGGTTCCGGTAACCGATTGTCAGGTTATTGCATGTCAGAATCGAGTCTCCGTTCATGTTGTCACCCCACGCCCGAATTTGGTTCCACGAACGATCACCCATATGACAACCGGGGCACCGAAGAGGGCCGTGATTGCATTGAGCGGCAGTATGATGTCTGTTCCGGGAAGGTGCGAGATGATGTCCGTACAGAGAGCGATAATTCCCCCGACAATGATACAGCCGGGTACAAGTATGCGGTGATCGCCAGTTACGAACATGGCCCTGCACAGGTGTGGGACAGCAATACCAAGAAAACCTATAGGGCCGCAGAATGCCGTGACAACTCCTGCCATAAGTGCCGTGTTTGTAATGATGACCGTCCTGATTGTCTTATAATTCATCCCCATGCTCTCTGCATACTGTTCCCCGAGCAGGAGTGCATTTAGGGATTTGACTGAGCATATCGAAAGAATAAAACCCGCAAGAAGAAGGATCATCATAATCGGGATCTGTCCCCATGTAACTCCTGAGAAACTGCCGAAGGTCCATGCGGTATATGAGTGCATGCTGGATTCATCTGAAAACTGCAAGAGAATTGTAACAATTGCGCCGCTTATGTAGGATACCATTATTCCAAGAATAAGGATGGTGATATTGCTCTTGATCTTTGAGGATATTGCCAGTATCAGTGCCAGAACTGCAAAAGATCCTATGATTGCGGCCACCGATATGCTCAGGTCGCCGATAAATCCGATTGTTGCAAAGATCGCCCCTACACCACAGGCTCCTGCCGAGAGCATCACCAGTGCAACACCGAGACTTGCTCCCGAACTGATACCAAGGATATAGGGATCGGCAAGTGGGTTTCTAAAGAATGTCTGCATAAGAAGACCGGAAAGAGCAAGCGCTCCACCAGCAAATGCTGCGGTTATTGCTTTAGGCAGCCTCCAGTCCCAGAAGATGTTCACCCAGGTGGTCTTCACATCCCCGCCTGTAAGCATTTTTATAAATGCATCCGGAGGTATATTGACAGATCCTGTCAGCAGGTCCAGAATAAAAAGGAAAATCAGGATTATGAGGATCACTGGTATGACTATGGCAAGTCTCCTGAAGCTGTCACCATGATTACTGGCGGAGATATTCATGCGCTCTCACCGCCCTGGCTTTCACAAATGTTCTGATAGTAATACAGTTTGTGATCCGGAAGAAGTTCCGGGTGCAGTATCCTGACCAGATCAGCAAGTACAACATCAGGATTAATCAATCCCGACTGCCAGTAGTCGTTCCCGCCGTAATCATTTACCCTTAGATTGTAAGTGTAGATGTTTCCTGTCTTGTATGCCTTAAATTTAGAATATCTGTCATCATATGCAAGAATTTCTCCTGAATCATCCCCATATCCGGTATTCAGCCAGAAATCTACATCTTCTGCCTGATCATATACTGACTCAAAATCGAGTGTCAGAGAGCCGGCTTCCTCATTATCTCCATATATGTAATCCCCGCCTGCATCTGAGAAGAGTTTTGCAACATAGCTCTCCCCTCCGGGAGCATACCAGATGCCCTGATAATCAAATCCTGAAAATATGGTGGGTCTTGTCTCAACAGTGCCGGCCTTCTCTTTAATTGCAGTGTAATTCTCCTTTATCCTGTCAAAATACTCATTGGCAGTTTTTTCTTTATTGTAAAATGCAGCGAAAAATTTAATCCATTCAGCTCTTCCAAGTGGATCATTTTCCATCCAGTCTGCAACTATCGCCGGTGTAAGTCCGGCTTCTTCAAGTTTGCCACGGTTATCATAGTCATCCATATTTGTTGCAGAACAAAAGACAAGGTCAGGCTCAAGCTCTATCATCTGCTCAACATTGAGTTGTGTCTCCATTGACATAGCCCCGCTTCCGATCTCAAGGATTTTGCCTCCCCCGGCAAGTTTATGATAATACTCATCATAGACAAGGTAAATTCCGTTATGGCCCTTGATAGAGGATGCTTCGCCAAGTTCCTTCAAATGCGGCAGTGCTGCTACCGAGAGTGAGATTACAGAGTCAACTGGTATTGAAATAACTCTTGCATTGGGATACCCTGCCGGTACATCCTCTCCTTTCGGGACAAGGAGATATGTCAGATCCTTTGAGATTCTTCCCCAGGGGTCATTTACCTGAACGACTTTAAAGTTCCCGTGATACTCAATTGTATAACCGGTTGCATACTCGGGATATGATTTATCGGTAAAAAGGTCTCCTGCGTATTCTGATTGTTCCTGCACGATTTCAGGGGACTGACTGCTGTCTGTGTTATTTGCTGACAGGGATATTCCGGCTATACATACTGCAATAATTATTACTGCAGACAGTGCAAAAATGATCTTTTTCTGTTGTTCCTGTATCAAGCCGGCCACCTTTTAATGGTTATGAACTCTCCTTTAACCAGGGGGATTGTAATTACAATGTTGCACATGACTGTTCCTCAGAATCCGTTCTTGACACACCAGGAGGTCAGCCTTACCCAGTTATTTATGATAGAATCCCGCTCATTCATCACAGAGCCGAAATCGGGCTGATTCCGGACTTCTGTCATCCCAGGCAGGGTTTTCATGGTGGAAAATGCAGCCTTCTTTCCGGCAATTTCAGGAACAAGGCCCCACTCGATCTCATCGAGAATATGGAGAATAGACGATGTCATTGCAACGACCGAGGGGTTCTTTGAAAATTCTCTCAGGTCTTTTATGAACTGTTCCTTCCTGTTCTCACCTTCAAGCGAGGACGCAGTCTCCCAGTATTTTTTCTCGTCAATTCCAAACCTGTCCAGCCTGACGAGCATATCACGCTGGTTATCAGGGTTTAGTCCTGTCTGCCTGTCGAGCGCCTCTGTTGTAGCTTCGATTACACATTTTGCCACGAGTTCTCCGAGTTTCGAGTGTTTCCCTGCCCAGGTAATGACGTTCGGACTGGCCATGTTGGAAATTACAGAGATCTGGTCCGTTCCGGATCCTGTAGCAATACCTGTCGAGTACCTGCTTGGTGCCATGAGCTGCTGGATCGCAACCGTTTTTGCCTCAGTTGCGGTCATTATCACCCTGCTCAGTGCATGGGCAGGGAGGTTTGAACTGATGATAATAATGGTGTTGATGGTGCCGCCTACGTACACGTTATTCCCGTCCTCCTCGTGCCATGATGCAGGATCTCCTGCTCTTCCCCCGTTGATTTCAATGCCGGCTGTGACTATTGCGGTCACTTCAAGATCACGGAACGAACGGGTGCTTATTGCGGCGTTATACATCTTTGCAGCCGTCATCATTGCTGCAATCCTGTCAGGACTGAGTCCCAGCCTTTTTGCATGGATTTCTATATATGCCTCAACGCTTCCTCCTTCAAGGTCATGACCGCAATGTCCCTTTGTCGGGTCCGGCTCGTGGTTGAAAACAGCCTCGAGATTTTCCTGGTAGCCGCCGTTTACATACGACGTGGTGATAGCATTCCTGTTTTCAGGCAGCCTGACAACAATTGTGTTGTTGTTCCGATAGACTTTCTCCCCGCTTCCTGTTTCATATATCAGCTTCAGTTCACTATCTGATTCTTCCTGATTGCTCCCATTTTCAGTCAAGTTAAAAATCTCCTTTAGCTTAATCCGAATATGATCTTTTCGGACATTCTTCTACTACAACTATATTTAATTTAAGTTAAATAAAATTATTTTTAATTAAATGTGATGTCCGGCAAACCGAAATAAGTGGGATGGTTCCTGATTCCATTTAAAAGAGCTAATAACGCAAGGCTTTTGTCTGCCAACGGATATTATCCTCTATCTCTTCCGCCGTCATGCCCGGAAGTTCATGGGTAACAAATTCCGGGGAGATGAAGTCAACTATCTCCCTGCATCTTTCTGAAGAAAAAGGTCTGTGCTGGTCGACGTTTTTAAGCAGCTCATATATGCATGAATATTTCTCATCAAGTGTCATCGTCCTGTAATTCTCAGGCTCTTTCATCTCATTCTGGTAATCACCGGATGTGCTCAGGTGGAGGTGAATACTGCCGATCCTCTCAATGATCTTCTTATCAACCTTTTCAAGTAATTCCAGCACCTTATCAATTGCATTCTCCTCTTCGTTGCATGAGCATGTTGCATTCATAAGGTGGCCGGTATCAAGGAGAAGTTTCCATTTTTTGAATTCAAGTTTATCGATAAACTCAAGTGCTGCGTCTGGATCGAGAAATGTCAGTCCGGGGTACCACAGGTTCTCGATATAGATCTCAAATGGAGGCTCCCCTCCTGGAAACCGGGACGCCACTTCATTCAGGAATTCAGCAGTTCCTTCAAGAATTTCATTGTCGGAATACGGCTGAATGTTTTGGAAGGCAGTACCGATTTCAGTATAGGCGGCATGAAATACGCCGTATGCCGGCTCTAAAACCGATGCATACACCAGACAATCACAAAAGTTCGAAACAATTTCTTCCCTGCTGTGTCCGCCGTAAAAATATTTCACGGATTCATCAGGTATCTCTTCAGGGACTCTAAAATTTTCATCCTCCCATAGCCTGTACCATCCCATGAAGGATGGCAGATGAACAGAATTTATAATATCAGCAGGAATTTTATCAGGAACTTCTTCAAAGTTGACAAGGAGCTCTATGCCATCAAGTTCGTGATTTTTCAGCAGATTCCTTAAATTATTCCAGTCATTGTCAAATTTCTTAAGATCATATTCATATATTGAAAAATTCATCAGTTCTTTATATTTCATGCGAGCTGCTCCCTGTATACTATGCTTTCAATCGATCTCGCAAGTTTACTGCTGTCAAGCTCATCCAGACGGAGGTATATTGCATCTAGTTCGTATGCAAGATCCATTGCGAGCCCCATCCTCGGGAAACCCTCTTCAGTATCTACAACGACGTATTTTATTCCCTTCCCCTTCACTTTCCCTGCTGCTTCCTGAAGTTCTTCATAGGGATTCTTTCCGGATTCAGAGGCGTTTGCCCTGCCGTCTGTTAGAATAATGACTGTCTTGGAGTCCATAGATTTTGAGTATCTCCCCTGTGTCAGCAGTTTTGCCGCCTCAACGAGCCCTTTTGAAAGCGGAGTCCTCCCCCCGGTCGGGATTTCCTTTAAGAGTTTATAAGCAAGATCGGTGCTCCTTGTAGGCGGAAGCAGAAGACTCGCCTCCTTTTTCCGGAATATCATGAGACCGACCATATCCCTCTTCTGGTAGGCATCATTCAGGAGCGAGAGGATGGCTCCCTTGACAGACACCATTCTCTGCCTGACACCCATCGATCCGCTCGCGTCGACAAGGAAGAGAATGACATTGCCTGTCTTTTTCTCTCGTATCTTCTCCCTTAGATCGCTCTTATCCACCCTGATTGCAAGCCCTTTTTTATCCCTTGTTTTCTGGAAGGGTGCGGCAGCCCTTAATGAAGCATCGATGGCGATGTCGTTCTTTCTCTCGTCCCGGTGTTTATACGAGATGTAATGGCCGCTTTTGTCGTGGCTGATGTTCCTGGTCCTGCGGCCGTTGCTCGCCTTTTTTGATTTGGCTCTCCCTCTTTCGTCGAGAAATTCTATGACGCTGAAGGCCGAGCCGATATCGAATACCTGTTCGGGGGGAGGAGGAATATCCTGTGGGTCTTCTTTCTGCTCATCCTCCTCAGGCTTTTCAGGCTCCGGACTGTCATTTTGCTCTCCCTGTTTGTCCGGAGGATTGGGCCTGGAATTATTTTGAGGATTCTCCTGCGGTTTGTTATCCTCATTATCTTCATTTTCACTCTCATCATCTTTGTTCCGGTTATCTGAATTGTCCGGCGGGCTTTGAGGAGGGAGGCCTCTTCTCCGGTGCTCAAGAGTCATGGCTGCAGCCTGTTTGATATCTTCAAAGACTACATCGTCCCTGCCTTCGATTGCAGCCAGCGTCTTCGCCGTCTTTGCAAGGGCAATATCGCCCCTCTGACCCGAAACATTCAGTTCAAGGCACAGTTCAGGTATCATTTCAAGAAGCGCCTCAGGAATCATTACATAGGGAAGTCTTTCCTTCGCCTTTGAGATCTTTTCCCTGACATCTGCGGTCTCATTCTCATGATTCTCCAGGAAGTGCCCGGGTTCATTTTCAAATTCAAGGCATTTCCTTATAATTTCAATTCTTTCAGATTCACTATTGATTTTGTCTGTTTCAACACAGAGATCGAACCTGTCAAGCATCTGGGGGGACAGCTCGCCTTCTTCAGGATCCATTGTTGCGGCAAGGATGTATCTTGTCTTTATTTCCTCTGAAAAACCGTCTCGTTCTATCAGGATATTCCCTGTTTCTGCAGTATTTAAAATTCCATGAATTATCTTTTCATCGAGAAGGTTGATGTCGTCTGCCACGATCATCTGGCAGTCGCTCTCGGCAAGTATTCCCTTTACAATACCGATCTCTCCCCCTGTTATCGCCTTTTCAATATCTATGGAACCAAAAAGCCTGTCTTCGCTTGTATTCTGCGGGATAATCCTGATCTTTTTATCTTCCAGTATGCTTGCCGCCGATCTCGCAAGAACGGTCTTTGCAGAACCCCTCTCTCCTGTTATGAGCAGTCCCCTGAGATCTTCATTTACAAGGGTGCAGAGTATCGCCTTCTTCACCGCATCTTGCCCGACAATTGCAGGAAAAGGGAAATACATAAATTCGCTCATCTTGCATAACTCTCTGAAATAACAGCATCTACTTTATCAAATTCCACTTTTGCATCTTCAAACGGGAGTTTTCTCATCCTGTGAGGGAGAGCAAGTCTTGCAGCTTTAATGAGATCCTCCCTCCGGATTACATCTCTTTCATCAAGTGCCGCGAAGGCCGCCGAGGTCTTTACAAAAGTAATGTCCGACCTGTGCCCGTCGACTCCAAGCAGAAGTGAAATCTTTACTGATGTTTCGAGAAGAAGATCATCAGGCTCGATCCCGTTGATGATTGCCTTTGCCTTCTCTATACGATCCCTGGTCTCCTGCTGTACCGTTTCATATGATTCACAGAATTTATATGGGTCTTTCTCGAATTCCAGCCTTTTCCTGATAATTTCGGTTCGGGTACCGGTGTCCTTTTCACCTACGACGTTAACCGAGAGGCCGAACCTGTCTAAAAGCTGTGGGCGAAGGTCTCCTTCTTCCGGATTCATGGTACCGACCAGCATGAATTTTGCAGGGTGCGAATAGGATATACCCTCTCTTTCAACGAAATTAGTTCCCATCGCTGCGGCATCGAGGAGGAGGTCGACTATATGGTCATCAAGAAGATTGACCTCGTCGACATAGAGTATGTTCCCGTTAGCAGACGCAAGAACACCGGGTTCAAACTTCTTTTTCCCAGCCGTGATTGCATGTTCGATATCGAGAGTCCCTGCAACACGGTCTTCTGTCGCACTAATCGGGAGTTCGACAACACGCATCTTTGTATCCTCATATTCAGGGACTTTTCCGGATTCTATCAGTTTTCTGCATGACGGACAGAGATATCTTGTCTGTCCGGCTTCACAATGAAAGATGCAGTTTTTTATAGTCCGTTTTTCAGGGAGCAGATCGGCGATTGCCCTTACTGCTGTCGATTTCGCCGTGCCCTTCTCTCCTTTTATCAGTACGCCTCCGATGGATGGATTTACCACATTAACAAGAAGTGCGTCTTTCATCTCCTCCTGGCCGACTATGGCGGAAAACGGGTAAACGGGATTATTTTTATTATTCATAAAAACCTCAGAAATTATTTTTTATACACCACTGGGTAATTTTTATCCAGTTATTGATTATAGAATCTCTTTCATTGAGTATTAACTCAAAATCAGGAGATGTTTCTATTCCTGCAATCTCAGGAAGCGTCTTCATTATAGCAATAGCTGATTTTTTCCCTGAAAGTTCCGGGATAAGGCCCCAGTTGATCTCATCAATAATATGCAGAATAGACGCAGTCATTGCAACAACTGAAGGATTTTTTGAAAATTCTCTTAAACCTTTGATGAATTGCGGTTTTTTATTTACTCCAGGCATTGCAGAAGCAATATTCCAGAAAGCATTTTCATCGACACCAAACCTGTCCAGCCTGACCATCATATCCCTCTGAGTTTCAGGGCAGAGACCTGTTGGCTTTTCTAAAGCTTCTGTTGTTGCTTCAATTACACATTTACCAATTAATTCTCCAAGTTTTGAGTGTTTGCCAGCATTATGAATTGAATTTTTACTTTCCATATTAGAAATAACAGAGATCTGGTCTGTTCCTGAGCCGGTAGCAATACCATTTGAGTACCTGCTAGGAGCCATCAATTGCTGTATGGCAACACTCTTTGCCTCTGTTGCGGTCATAATGACTCTTGCAAGAGTACTTTGAGAGAGATTTGCATTTATGATTAATATAGTGACTATTGTTCCACCAACTTTTTCAAATCCCGAGTCTTCTTCGTAAAATGATGCAGGGTCCCCTGCTCTTCCACCATTGACTTCTATTCCTGCAGTTACTATTGCAGTTACATCAATATCTCTAAAACTCTGATTTGAGATTGCGGCATTTTTCATATTTGCTGCCGTCATCATGCCCGCAGTTTTATCGGGATTAAGCCCTAAACGGCAGGACGTAATCTTCAAGTACTCATAAATGCTTCCGCCTTCAAGGTCACAGGATTTAGTTTTATTTCCTGTTAATTTTGGCTGGTGATTGAAGATTGATTCAACATCCTCTCTGTAGCCCCCATTAAAATTTGAAACTGTTATAGAATTTCTATTGGGAGGAAGTTTTACAACGACTGAATTATCACAGCGAAATACCCTCTCTTTTCCACTGGTTTCAAATATTAGCTGAAGATCTTTACTATAATCAATTTCATTGTTTATTGGATTTGTCAATTTTAATGCACCTCAAATATAATTTAAGAATTGAAAATTCTCTCGATAAAATTATTTGATGTTTACACAAATTAAATTTTGTTAACAGGTTTAATTGAATAAATTACTAAAAATTAGTTCCAGGGATTTATGGCTGATTAAAGAAATCCCTTTGTAAGCTAAAGTTAATAGATCTGAAGAAAATCTTGTGTTTACTTGAATCAAGACATCAATTGTAAACTATTTTCGAGGATTATGTGGATATAATTAAAAAAATCAGAGCTTAATCTTTCCGATCGCCGTTGCAACAACCGCGGCAAGCTCTTCTACGCCCCATTTCTCCGAATTGATTACAAGGTCGTAGATTGAAAGATCGTTTATATCGATACCGTAGTATTTGCGGTATCTTTCAGCCTCGGAATGTTCACGTGCGATAGTCTCGGCTTTGGAAGCCTCGAAATCGACGCTCTCCCTGTCGGCAATTCTCTGCGTTCTGCATTCGGCGGAAGCGGCAACCCATATCCTGATGTCGGCATTATCAATCATATGACCTGCAAGCCTGCCTTCTATGATAATTTTTTCTTTTGATTCGCCTGTCTCCTTCTGCCTTTCATCAATAAGACGATCTACAGAAGGGTCGTTTTCACAGAGATTACCGAATTCGATAAGGCTCATATTTCTCTCGGCTGCAAGAGATCGGAATACCTCTCCGGCGGAGATAAGTTCAAAAGAAAATTTTTCAGAAAGATGTTTTGATAATGATGTAGTTCCGCTTCCCGGGGGACCGCTTACAGTTACCCGCATCAAAGCCCTCCGATATCAAGAGTCTTCCTGATAACCTGGCTGAGGGCAAGTGAGCAGAGCATATACCATATGATCCATGCAGGCAGGATTAGCAGCGGGTCACCGAGGTTCATGGTTCCCCCGAGAGGGAATGTTACTTCACCCATATCCGGGGCCTTGCTGAGGAGCCAAAGGAAGATCGGGATTGTAATAATCATAATCCATCCCATCGGCTTGAATTGCTCCTGAGACATTTCCAACTGGTCCTGCATCATTTTCTGCTGCTTATCTTTCATTTTACGGATCTTCTTCTCATCGCCGGATAATTGTATTTCCCTGAATTCTTTCTGGAATTCGCGCATATTTTTCTGTACACGCTGCATCTTTTCGTAGTCAATCGTGTACTTCTGTAGAAGCGATGAATAGCATCCGGTTATTGCTGCAAGAACCAGAATTGTGATGAGCCAGTTGAATCCCAGGAGGTTATTTATCGGTTCGAGAATTACCCCTGCCCCGGCGGCTACTCCGTCTCTTAAGGTCTGGACACTGTAAATTATCATTACAACGACCATTATTATCAGGAATGTGAACATTCCTCCGCCGGTTTTTGATTTTGTCATGAAACCTGATTCACCTCAGAATATCAAGCATGTCTGCAACGGATCTCTCGAGCAGGAAGTCCTGGTTCTTAATAATCCTGACTGTACTTCCTGTAAGCATTGAGTATGCTGCTGCCATAGCCCTGTTGTATTCCTGGTGCTCTTTGATAGAAAGGTACCCTTCCATATCTCTCTCGCGAGAGGTGTCAGACATCCTTCTCTTCAGGATCTGGTCCTCATCTGTCTCAACAAGAATAATAATGTCTGGTTTGAGCTCTTCAAGAACCCATGAAGGGAGTCCGGGGAGATAGCCCCCGGGCGTACTGACAGTGCAGTGAGTATCGACAATTACGTTCTCCTTGATCTTCGCAATCAGCTGGGCCGCAGTCTTCTGAAGTTCCTTCTGTTCTGCCTGCTCAAGTTTACGCATCTCGTCGCGGCTTTTGACTTTTCCCTGTTCACATGCAACTTCGAACATGCATGTCCCGAAGTTGATTGAGGTATAGTCAATATTCTCTTCTTTGAGTTTTTCTCTTGCACCGTCGATTACGGTCGTCTTTCCGACTCCGGGTACACCCGTAATAACTACTCTTTTCCCCATTTTAACACAACCTTTACTCTTTTCCAAAGAATCCGCGCATGAACGGATACATTTCCATAATCTGCTCGCTTGCTATCTCTTCATAGAGGCGGTAGACGATACTCACTGTAAGGAGAAGTCCTGTTCCTCCAACGGCTCCGATAACACCCAGATAGTTTGCAAGTACACTAAGGAAACCTACGGCAACACCACCAATAACTGTTACTCTTGGTATATACCTGTCAAGGTATCTCACAAGAACCTGTTCGTTGCGCCTGTATCCGGGAATGTGCATTCCGCTTCTCTGGATCTGCCTGGCAACATGTGATGAGTCCAGACCTGCTGTCTTCACCCAGAACAGGGCGAATATCGCACCTCCGACAACCATTACAAAGAAATCGATTCCCATTCTGAGAATGACCTCCCATATCGGGTGTCCGAGATCGGTCAGCCACCACATCCAGTCCTGCGGGTTGTTGATTGGAGCGGTTACATACATAATTCCGTTAACAGGAGTCTGTCCGTCAAATTCCCCGAGTATTGTTATCCCTATGTTGTTTAAGAAAAGACCGACCATCTGCCAGTTCGCCTGGAGAACTCTTACGAGAATCATAGGAAGAACACTGGCATATATCAGCTTTACGGGGAATCTGCCACGTGCACCTCTGACTGCGGAATGTGCAAGAGGGATCTCAATCCTCGTAGATTCTGCATAGACTACAAGACCGAAGATTATCAGAGTTGTAATAAGTGCAAGAAGTTCCAGTCCGAAATAATCGATGAAATTCGCCCCTTGCGTAAGCACTTCGTAAAGCCTTGGGAAGAAACCTGTTGCGAAATTATCAGTAGCTTTGTCCCAGTTAAGAAAACCGTTGATTAGACCCTGTGAAACACCTGCAACGATAAAGAGCCCTACCCCGGATCCGACTCCCCATTTTGTAACGACTTCGTCCATGAGGAATATCATGACTCCGCCGACACAGAGCTGGAGGAAGATCAGCAGGGTGACCATGGTCATGCTGCCGCCAAAGAATTGCGTGGCAATCGCGGCATTTGGCTGAAGGAATCCGCCAATGACGTTTGGTGCCGCTTCGAGAAAGATCATTACGAATATGAGCAGCTTCTGCAGTCCCATATACATAACCTGCCCGCGCGCTTCAGAAGTATTGATGCCGAGGAGATCAGCACCATTTAAAAGCTGAAGAACGATTGACGCCGTTACTATTGGCCCAATACCCAGGTGAAGTATCGATCCGTATGCTCCTGCGAGCAGTGTTCGATATATTCCAAGCATATCCTGAGATTCGGGACTCAGCCCGAATATCTGGACATTTGTCAAAATAAAGTACAGTGCCAGTACTGCAGCTGTCCACAACATTTTGTTTTTAAAGTGGACATGTCCTTCGGGGGCCTTTACCGCGGGCATAGCCGCAAGTAAGGGCTCCATTCGATCCAGCAATTCTCCCATAGATTCACCAAAAATTTAGGCGGATTGTGCCTTTCCGCCGCTTTCCTCGATCTTTGATCTTGCAGATTCGGAAAATTCCCTGGCGGTGACATTTAGTTTATGTTTAATTTTTCCTCCACCAAGTATTTTATCAATTCCGATTTGATCTGCATCGATGGTGATTATGTCACCATCAAGGGTAGCAACGCCACTTGCAACAAGGTCATCTGCCATCTGGTCGAGTTTGCCGATATCAATTGCCTTAACGTGAACTGCATTCTTTCTGACAAAGCCGTGTTTCCCGTTATTGAACTCACCGGCAAGCCAGAAGTGGGTGTGCCTGTGATCTCTGTGACCTGCACGTCCCTTACCGCCCCTGTTTCCTGCTCCTCTGCGGTTTTTATGTGTTCCACCGCCGCATGTGCGTGAACCACGGTATTTTGATCTCTTATTTACTGGCATCTCAAATTCACCTCATCCTGTAGAGAAGATTTCCGATATCGCTACCGTAATTGCCAAGTGCGCCGCCCTGCTGGTATGTGCGCTTGATTGACTTGTAACCCTTCCTCGGCGGGTGAAGTCTGAGAACCGGCTTTAATCCGGGGATGTCATTTAACTGAGCTTCTCCGTTGCAGACAGCGCCTGCAAAGGATTCAATATCTCCGAATTTCGAGTTCTCTTTGACATATTCGTCTGTCAGTTTTTCATTTCCTGTCAGACGGCCGCGTGTTGTAAGGAGTGTTGTGAGTATCTCGGGAGTTGCCTCACCGTAGGCCACATAGTCCTTGACTTTACGGATCATGCCGACGTATGCCGGAGTGTCCGGAATTATCACGCAGTGGTTCACGTGGTGGAGGCGAAGCATCTTAAGGGTGTCCTTAATCTCCTTTCTGCAGTTGACTACACCTCTTACCTGAACAACAAAGTACATTACTTCGACCCTCCGGTTCTAACAAGGTTAGCCTGTTTCAGTGCATCGAAAGTTGCTTTCGCAAAGTTGATGGTGGTCCTTGTCTGGCCGCTTGATGAGGTCCAGACGTCCCTGACACCTGCGAGTTCAAGCACTTTCTTACCGATATCACCGGTAACAAGCCCTATTCCCTGGGGTGCAGGCATAAGGGTAACCTTTACACTGCCTGCCTTTCCTGTTACACGGAACGGAAGTGAATGACCTTCTCCGCATGCACATTCCCAGCTGCCGCATCCTCTCTTTATCTTGATGATATTGAGTTTGGCGTTTGCGATTGCCTTCTTGATTGCATTTCCAACCTGAGCATCCTTGCCCTGGCCGAAACCGATGTAACCGTTGCGGTTTCCTACAACTACGACACAGCGGAACTTTACACGCCTTCCACTGTCTGTCATCCTCTGTACCATGTTTATATCAAGTACGTCATCCTCGAGGTCCGGCAGGAAATAATCGACAATCTGTGGTTCCTTGATAGGCCTTCCGCTCTCAAGAACTTCATCAAGTCCGGAAATTTCTCCCGATGCTACCTGCTTTCCCAGACCGGTGAGAGGAATCCATTCTTCCTGTTCAAAGGCCATTATTTCAGCTCCTTCATTATTGCATCTTCAACCGCTTCGACGTTCTCGACGAGGTCTCCTGCTCTGTCCGGTGCGTATTCTGCGATATGAGATCCTTTTACTCTCTCATCTGCAGGAAGAATGTCCGGATTGTGCGGAATATCAAATCCTGCATCGACAGCTCCCCTGAGTGCTGCAAAGACCTTTGCGCCGTATGTTGCACGGTGAAGGCCTATGTCGAGAATTGCCGTCTCATATCCCGCATTGAATGCCTTTACTGCAAACAGCATTCCCGTAAGGTATGCTGCGGGTGTGTTGGCAAGTGATCCCTTGTAACCGTATTTTACGAGTTCGTTCGAGTATGCAGCAACAAGTGTCCTGTCGCCGTCCATCTTCGCTTCTACAAGCTGGCATATGATATGCCTGTTTGTCTTCCTGACAACCATTCTGTGCTTTCCGGAGAGGAGTAGCTTTAAACGGCTGTAGTAATTTGTCCGGCCTTCTCTCCTTCTGCGGAATGAGACGAAGTATCTCGGTCCTGTTGCCATTTATTCCATCCTCCCTGAAATCTGCTCAAGCTGTGCCTTCATATGAGCGACACTCCTGAACTGACCACCTGCTGCCTTTCTGTACATGATCCTGTATAAATGTGCATCAATCTCGCCTGAATCACGCAGTGCACGGAGTTCTCTTCTGATTGCACGAATCCTTTTAATCCATGTTCTCTTCGAAGGCGTACGAGCACCTTTTGCACCCTTTCTGCTTCCGTGTCCCTTGCGATGTCCGTATCCGCGTTTTCTGTCAAGTTCTCTTGCTCTTCCGCGGCTTACTCCCTGAACGGGTTTTGCAAGAATTGCACCTTCTTCGATGAGGCCTCTGATGTCTTCACGTGATATTGCATTTGCAATATCCTCGCTTCGTTCTTCACTCAGCCAGACCCTGTTTACACCACATTTGAGAACCGCACCTGCGAGTCTTTTCTGGTTTTTAAGGTCACTCATCGCTCTTCACCTCTGTTCTCTCTTCGGCTTCAGCTGTCTCTTCGACTACTTCTTCCTCAACAGGCTCCTCTTCGGCTTCAGCTGTCTCTTCGACTACTTCTTCCT
>JAFGKW010000006.1 GCA_016928355.1 Methanomicrobiaceae archaeon | reverse complement strand
GGAGACCCTCGTTCATATCGAACTCCGGGGAGACCCTCGTTCATATCGAACTCCGGGGAGACCCTCGTTCATATCGAACTCCGGGGATTGAAAAAGTAAAAATAATAATCCACAGGACAATCTATAAGCATTTAATCTTCACATGGAGAAACAGTTCAATGAGAACGAAGTTTGAAGACTGCATCAGGAAGGGACTGATAACAAAAGCGAATATCGACCCTGATTTTGTAAAGAAAGAGATCACTGATGCGGGCGAAGAATTGCAAAACGGGCGAAAAGCCCTTGAAGAGCGTGATTTTGTAAAGGCAATAACATCCGGCAGAAATTCACAGATACATTCTGTCAGGGCACTGGTCTTTTCAGAAGGATATCGTGAAAAAAAGCTACCCCTCCTCGTGGTTGCCGCAGAATCTCTCCTTCTTGACAGGGGGCTTATCAGGAGCGATATTCTGGAAGATTTTGAATACGCAGTTAAATACGAAGACCCCGAATCAGAACCTGAATATCTTCGCGAATCAATCGCTGAAGACGTTATCAGGGGAGCAAATAAGATATTTAAAAGAGCAGGAATAATTCTGGAAAAAAATATTTAATCTTTTTTAATACGGAAGCTTTTCCGGTTTATACAGTATCCACAGCCGGAGATTTATCTTCGTACTTCAGGATTATCCTGAGATACAGTGAAGCCCAGAGGTAGCCGAATATACCCCCGGCAATGTCTCCGGCAACTATTCCCCACCAAATCCCTGTCTCTCCCAGATCCAGGACAAATCCAAATATCCATGCAAAAACCGCTATGAAAAACAGGTTCCTGAACAGGTGGATTACCAGCGAATTCATTCCTTTTCCGACAGCCTGAAATATCGACCCGGACATCATACCCGGGGGGACGAACAGGTAGAAGAAGCACATCGTCTGGAGGAAGGCGACAATAGTCGGTGCAAGATGTGCAGATTCACCCGAATAGGTAAATATCAATGCAATCTGCGGTGCGAAGATCCACGTAAGTACTGCAGTAAAGGCTGAAATAATGAATCCAAGCTTGAGTGAGTAATAATAGGATTCATTCATCTTGCTGTAGAATCTACCTCCGTATGCCGCTCCGGCGACTGCCACAAGGGAAGTTGCAATTGCTATCAGTGGAATAAGAGCAAACATAACGACTCTCCACCCGGTTGAATAAACCGCCACGCTGTCGGTTCCCCCCACTATTACCAGCATTCCGTTGAGTATAATCATCAGGGCAGACATTATCACAAACTCAAGACTCGCAGGAATGCCCACAGAGAGAATGTTTTTGACAATCCCAAAATCAGGAGAGAAATCCTTCCACGAAAACCGGATATAGGTGTCCCTTTTCCTGAAGAACCAGTACATGATTATCAGGCTGACAACGGCGACTGACAAAATGGTTGCAACTGCCGCTCCTGCAATACCCATACCGAAATAATATATGAATATTGGATCAAGGACCACGTTCAATACAGCTGATACAGCCATTGCATACATAGTTCTCTTCGTATCCCCCTCCGCACGGAGTATGGCATAAGAAATATTTGTAAACATAAAGAATACGGTGCCCAGAAAGATTACATGCCCGTAGGCAAGGGTGAGTCCGATGACATCTCCCGCACCAAGTATGATCAGGACAGGTTCTGCGAGAGGAACCAGCAGCAGAGTAAAGAGGACTGATAAAACCAGTGCAAGTATCATTGAGTGTATTGCAGCACTGTCCGCCCCCCTTTTATCCTTCGAACCTATCCTTCTTGATATTACAGATGTAACTCCGGCACCCAGCCCGTTTCCAAATCCGATTACGATAAGAAACAGAGGTGTAACGAAGCCAATAGCGGCAAGGGCGTCCGAACCTATACCTGCCACCCAGATCGCATCAACGATATTGTACATCGTAAGGAGGAACATCGCAACAAATATCGGCCATGCCATAGCCTTTATTGCAGTTTTGGGCTCTCCTGTCAGGAGAGATACGCCCTTTGTAATTATCTCATCCCTGCCGTAAGCGGCGGATTCTCTGTTATTTTCATCCTGTTTCATCCCGGTCACCTACCCCCCTGGTTATCCTGCCCTGTCAGAAGACTCTTTTCGCAGATTCTCCTCAGCATCAGGTATAATTTTTCCATATCCTCCCCTGAAATACCATCACTGACATCCCTGTCCCATTTATTAAGGATCTCTTCAATTACCGGGAGTACCTTCCATCCTTCCGAGGTGAGACAGAGCATATGGGCCCTCCTGTTTTCAGGATCCGGAGTCCTGCATATATATCCTGAATCCTCGAGTTTACGAACCGCACGGGCTACAGTTCCCTTATCCATGTAAAATATCCCGGCAATTCTCTCCTGGGTGATATTCTCCTCCTTAGAGATAGTTATAAAGGCAAAAAGCTGCCCGGGGGAGATTCCGGTCATCTTTAACATATTGTTTAGATAAATATTCCGTGACCTGTATATTATCGAAATCAGGCCGCCGAGCGGAATATCCCTGATATTTATTTCCTGCATTGAGGGTAAAGTTTTGAGAAGTCTACTGTATAATTGTTGCCCATGCAACTGTTGTGCATGCAATAATTCCGGTTTAATCCCGGTTTTGCAGGAACTTTTCATCCAGGAGCGCAGTCATGACAATCCTGTCCTCGCCTTTCCCAAAATAATCACTAATATAACCGGATTTAAAAAACCCGAGGCCTTCATACATATTAAGGGCCGCTTCGTTTGCTGGTGACACGGTTAGGACCATGGATTTCACACCATAGTCCAGGAATTTTTTTATAAGCTCATTCATGAGCAGCCTCCCTGTACCCGATCTCCTGCAGGATTTGGATACGAATATTCTCATTACCAGCCCGGACTTTGGTTCATCCGCACTCAGCCCGCCAAGAACGTAACCAACGATCTCACCTCCGGCATTTTGGGCGATTAAAAACATTCCGGGAAAAAGAACCGCCATCTGCCGGATAAATACTGCATGGCAGTACTGATCGCCCCCTCTTGATGATTCCATCTCAAGAACAGTGCTGAAATAGCTGTCCCTGTACTCCCGTATATATACTTCTGAATTTTTCATGGCAGCAGCAGACCCATTTTTTGGTACAAAAAGGTTACCCGGTATTGCCGGTTCATGGAGAAGCAGGTAAACACTTCCCCTGACCGTAATTGTTTTCTATTCACTTTCTGCGGAAAACGCCGCCTATTCCTCCCCCGACTAACCCGAGGATTCCAAATATAAAGGTTGCAAATATCAGTATTACAAGATCTAGAAGAGCACCGACGACAGCTCCAAGAATTCCAAAGAGAGCGATCCCTGTGAAAATAATTATCACGGATACCAAGAGGGCCCCGAAGATTCCTGAAATGAAACCGACCTTTGCACCTTCGCCTGCACCCTCACCAAGAATGATTCCTGCAATAAAACCGCCGCATAGCGGACCAATTAAGGATGCATATAATGGATATGGATCTTTGAGGAGAAATGTGATTACGACCATCGCGATAAAACCGAAAACGGCTGCGATCCAAAATCCCATAGTATTATATTTATCACTATATAGAATAAAAAGGTTTTTGGTCAGAATATATAATTGAAATAAATAAACGTTTTTTACCCAACTATTCGAAAAAAATTTAAGCTAAGAAAAGAATTGAAATTAAACGGAGGTTTTAATTATGGAAAATGAAAAAGAATTTCTTGGAAACCCCATGAACTTCACACCCGAGTGGTGGACTTTTGTTCTGATGGGTCTTTTCGCCCTGCTTCTCGGGGTGCTCGCATTTGCAATGCCCTTGTGGTTTACAGAATTTTTCGGGCTTTTTGTTGCCTTTCTGGTGATAATTTACAGTATCATAACACTCGTTCAGGGAATAAAGAGTAAAGAAGGAGCCGGAGCCTCAATAGCTTTGATAATTCTCGGTATACTTGGAATTATTATCGGACTTCTTATTGTGACAGACGCTGTTGCAGCATTCCTTCTTACAACATACCTGATTGCATTCTGGATGTTCATGATCGCCTTTTCAAATATCTGGATGGCATTCACCGGTACTGCCGGAACGGGATATAAGATTCTTCTCGCAATTGCAGGGATATTTGCCCTTTTTGTAGGATTCTACCTGCTTATGTACCCTATTCTTGGAACAGCAGTTATCATTCAGGTACTTGCAATATTTGCAATGGTCTGGGGTATATTCATGATCATTACAGGCATGGCAGGAAAGGGAATGGCAGGGGCTGAAACGGCTGCAGTGGAGTGAATATAAAAATTCACATCTCTGCGAAAAACTTCTTTTTTCATAAAAACTTAGACATGAGTAAATTCTGTTTCGCCCGTTCATTGAATTTTAAAAATATATATATAATCTAAAATCAAATTCCAGATTTAACTAAAAATATGGAGGTAATTTATGCTTTATATAAATGATAAAAAGAGTTTTTCAGAAAGAGAACCCGGGGTTTCGGAGGTTATCGGCACTATCCTGATAGTGGCTCTTGTTGTCATTCTTGTGGCGATTGCCTCAATTATGGTCTTTGGAATAGATGTACCTCTATTCAACCCTGAATTAGTATACGTCGATGTTTCAAAGACTGATACCGGCGGGACTGAATATATTGTAATAACGCACCAATGCGGTGAAAGTGTAGAACTGATGAAAAACGGGGGATGTATTATAAAAGTTATCAGTCCTGCATCAGAGATATTAAGCCTGACAAATGCAGATGGGGGACCTATAACCTGGGATGACGGTGTAGCTGTATATATTTACAGAACAGCAGGCGGAAATTATGAAATTTCTGCATCACGTCCTGCAGTAGCAATTGCCGTATTCGACTCAGGAACATGGGGCGTTGTCGGAGTTGACAGTAAAAATGATATAATTATGTTTGAAGATTCTTTAGATTTCTGAATTCCTTCTTTATCTTAAGAACTGCTGAACTTTCTGTGCAAGAAGTGCATCCGCCACCGTCAGGGCCGCCATGGATTCAGCAACGACGACGATTCTGGGGACGATGCATGGGTCATGCCTTCCGCCGACTGAAATCATCCTGTCAGAACCGGAGGTGTCGATCGTCTTCTGCTCTTTTTCAATCGAGGGAGTTGGTTTTACGGCTATCCGGACTACGATCTCATTACCGTTCGAGATTCCGCCGAGTATTCCACCGCAGTGGTTGGAGAGAAAACCTGACATGTCCATGCAGTCATTGTTTTCACTTCCAAAAGCACCGGCCGAGAGGAAACCATCACCGATCTCAACCCCTTTTACGGCCCCGATCGACATCATAACCCCGGCAAGCGAGGCGTCAAGCTTCCCGAAAACAGGGTCGCCGAGTCCTGCAGGGCATCCCTTTATCGAAATCTCCACTATCCCGCCGACTGAATCTCCTGACTTCTTTGCTGAGAGGATCTCATTCTCAAACAGATCCGGATTCTTTTCACCATGTATCCTGAGTATATTCCCTGAAAAAGAGATCCCTTCACGGGCAAGAAGTTTCATCGCAAGGGCGCCGGCCATTACGCGTCCTGCAGTCTCCCTGCCCGAACTCCGGCCTCCGCCCCGGTAATCGCGGATTCCGTACTTCTCATGGTATGTATAGTCCGCATGACCCGGCCGGAAGACGTCCTTCAGTTCATCATAATCCCCTGACCTGAAGTTTTCGTTCCTGATGACCATCGCAACGGGCGTCCCTGTCGTTTTCCCTTCAAAGATCCCGGAAAGGATCTCAACATTGTCCGACTCGGACCTGGCCGTGGACAACGGGCTCTTCCCCGGTCGTCTTCTCTCCATAAGCGGCATTAAATCATCTTTGGAGAATTCAATGCCTGCAGGGCACCCGTCTACTACTGCACCAATCGCCCTGCCATGGCTCTCGCCGAATGTTGTGCAGCGAAAAAATCTGCCAGTTGTATTCATTTATCTAAAACCTCCCTTATGGCTCCTTTATCCGGAATGAACCCAAAGAAATGCCTGAACTGTTCTGCAGCCTGGAACACAAACATCTCCGTTCCAGGGATGCACCTGCACCCGGCCGCTTCGGCCATCTCAAGCAGGGGGGTCTTCGGAGGAGTGTAGACGAGATCGAAGACGGTCATATGTGATCGCAACTGCCCCTCTTCAAGAGGCGAGCCCATGCCGTTCATCCCGAGAGAAGTTGCATTGATGATTATATCGGTATCCTCCGGGCTGAAATCCCCGGGGGATTTAAAAGTGCAACCGAAGTGATCAGCAAGTGAAATACCTCTCTCCGGTGTTCTGTTTATAATGGTAACACTCTTACCGAGATCCATGAGGGCATAGACTGCAGCTCTCGCCGCACCGCCCGCACCAAAGACGACCGCATTTCTGCCGGTCGAATCCCTGAGGGGTTCGCGTATGCCTATCCAGTCTGTATTCGTCCCATAAAGTCTCCCGCAGGAGTTCAGAACTGTATTTACCGCACCTATTCTCTCCGAATGTACGTCGATCTCGTCAAGGTACTCCATTACATCCTCCTTAAACGGGATAGTGACCGACAAACCCTTCATACCCGCCACTTTCATGACATTTACAATAGTCAGTACGTCGTCAGCCTGCATATATGTGTAATACGAATCTATGCCGTATTGGTCGAAGAGCGTAGAGTATACCGCCGGGCTTTTGCTGTGGAGGCATGGATTTCCGGCGATTGCACAGAATGGAACCGCACCTGCAAGCCCGATCCGGGATATGGTTTTCTTCTTTATCTCTCCGGGCATAGAGGAACCGGTGAAGAGCTCAGACGCCGCCTTTCGATCTTCAAACCTGCAGGGACCATAATTCATGATCCCGGTAATCGTATCAATGATCTCTTCGGACGCGAGCCCTGCATCGATGCAGAAGTCCGAGGCCATCCTGTAATAAGGCATTCTTTGGGATATCAGTTCTGCGGCTTCATCTCCGACAGATTTTCCTGTCAGTGAAGGCCGGCTGCTCCCGGATATACGCAGCCGGGCTGTTTCTGGAGATATATCAAGCAGGAATACAACCGAACCCTTTCTCAGGTTCATGACATTTTCAGGATTGAGGACTGTACCTCCGCCCGTTGCAACTATGCATGGTTCTGCAGGGAGTTCCCTGATGACCTTCGATTCGATTTGCCTGAACGCAGCCTCACCATCGTGCGAGAATATCTCATGGATCTGACAGCAGGCCTCGGCCTCGACGATAGCATCTGTATCATAAAGGGGAAGGTCCGTCCTTTCTGAGAGAATCGCTCCGGCTGTAGTCTTTCCCGAGCCCCGAAATCCTGTGAGGACTATCCTTTTATTCAAAGTCCCGCCCTCCTTAGATCATCCCAGAATCCCGGGTATGACTTCCGGACGCAGCCGGGATCTTTAATCGTCACACCTCCGGTACCAAGCCCGATAACGGCACCTGACATCGCCGTCCTGTGGTCGTCTTCCGGCTCGAGTACAAACCCGTGAAGTTTCCCCGGAGTAATTATGATCTCCCCATCGAGATACTCGAAACCTGAACCGCAACCCTTAACCATCCGCTCAATCGCACCGATGCGATCGCTCTCCTTGTAACGGAGATGTGAGACTCCGGAGATTCTGGTGGGGCTGTCGGCAAATACCGCAACTGCAGCGAGGGTCTGGACAGTGTCCGGCGATGAGGACATGTCAATATCTGTCCCGGAGAGAGATCCTTCGCGGGAAACGCTGATGAAATCATCTCTTTTCAAGACACTGCAGCCCATAGCCGCCAGTGCATCCAGAAATACCCTGTCGCCCTGTACCGATTCCGGATTTATGTTGTCAACCGTAACAGTCCCGCCGCATACTGCAGCGATGGCGAAGAGATAGGATGCTGAGGAGTAATCGCCCTCCACCCTGTATTTCCGGGGCATATAGATTCCCGGATTAACATGAAAACCACTATCTTCGAGCCTTTCGACATCTGCACCAAAACTTTTCATAACCTCGAGTGTGATATCAAGATAGGACTCCGAGGCGACGTGTCCCTTCGGGATTATATCAACCGGCTCATCTGCAAAAGGGGAAGGGATGAGTATCGATGATACGAACTGGCTGCTCTTCGATGCATCGATCAGGACACGCCCGCCAGCGAGCCTGCCGGAGATCTCAACCGGTGGACAACCCGGAATGCCTGTAAAGCGGATCTCTCCTCCAAGAATCTTCAGAGCTTCAGCAAGCTCTCCTACCGGCCTCTCCTTCATGCGCTCGTTTCCGGTGAGTGTAACACGGCCGGGATGGAGAAGAGCAAATGTGGCAAGGAAGCGAAGCGATGTGCCCGAGCCTCTGCAGTCGATCTCCAGCTCTCCGGGACCGGTCATTACTCCGCCACAACCTTCAACGACAATAATTTCCTCTCTCTGTTCAACAGGGATGCCCAGCTGTTCAAGAGCGCTGCAGGTTACACTGATATCATCGGATAAAAGCGGATTTTCAATAACAGATATCCCTCCCGCGAGAGCCGCACAAAAGAGTGCCCTGTGGGTATAACTCTTCGATGGAGGTGCAGAGAATGAGAGTTTCACGTTCCTGTAACCTCTAATTGTAATCCCGTTCATTCAGATATCACCCTTCCCGTATAGCACCCCAGCTCCTTTACAGAGGCAATGTCCTTCAGTCGCCGGACTGCATCCCCGGAAAAGGGAGTCATAGCAAAGTCAATGAAGAATACATAGCTTCCTATACCCCTCTTTGACGGCCGGGATTCTATGCGTGAGAGATTTATCCCCAATGCAGCAAATACACCGATTATCTCGTAAAGAAGGCCCGGACGGTCTTCCTGTGGATCTATAAGAATACTGCATTTGTCACAACCCGGAGATTCAGGCAGGTAACCCTTCGGGTACGGTCCCTTAACGATCGCAACAAATCTCGTCACATTATTTTCCGAGTTCTGTACATTCTCCCGGATGATCCTTAGGCCATGGATTTTCGCCGCAGGGGCTGATGTTATCGCCGCTGTTCCGGGGTTTTCTGCGGCCGATTCAGCACTTGCCGCATTGCTCGCCGTATGGACCACAGGGACTCCAAGTTCATCTATAAAACGGCTGCACTGTTCATGCGACTGCGGATGTGCATAGATGCAGGACGGATTCTCCCCCACAGGTATGGCTGCCGCGTAGTAATGCCTGACCGGGAGATAGTATTCTGCAGCTATATGGCAGTCGGTCCTCATGAGACCATCGAACGTCTCGCCTACGCCTCCTGCCTCGCTGTTCTCGACCGGGACAATTCCCATGCAACCGCCGGCGGCGACCTCTGCAAAAACAGACCCGATGGTCGGGCAGAGAGTGACATCTTCACCACATACTTTCAGAGCCATCTCATGGGAGAATGTTCCCTCGGGACCAAGAGCTGCACATCTCATGTCAGGTTCACCAGTGCCTCTATCAGGGCATCCGTATCTCTTGTTGCAAGAGTTACATAGTCTTCGAAGCATTCCCTGTTCCCGGCGAAGAACGCCTGGAAGTCATCATCCTCCCAGGCGGATACAGACTTTTTTAGCCTTTCCACAGACTGCGAAAAGCCTTCAAGCACAGGCATAACCTCAGGATTCATCCTGAGAATATCGCCGTACAGGTCCGGGTTCTGACCAAGTATCCTGCCGATAAGGCCCATCTCGATCCTGTATACCGGGCTCATGACGGAGAGTATCTTCTCTAAATCGGTCCCGCTCGTCCTGACAGCATCGGCCACAGCAAGGGTCGCGAAATGCACAAGCCCCTGTACAACGGCCATAACCCTGTCATGCTCTTCCGGTGTCATTACAGTGACCCTGGCACCTTCGGAGGCAAATATAGATGTAAACAATGAGAGTGTCTCATCCGGACATCTTGCAGGCGTTGCAACTATATTCTGCCCCCGAATCCCGGGCAGGTTCGGCCCGAACATCGGGTGAAAACCGATAACCGAAGCCTCTGATTCGAGCATCTCCGATACAGGTACCTTCTTGACCGAGGTCAGATCACAGAGCACCTGGTCATCTCTCATTAGAGGGGCTATCCCGCGGATTACCTCCACTGTCGCCCTTATAGGAACGGAAATCATCACGATGTCACAATTCTCTGCAAGGTCCCTGTTCGAGAGTTCGGTGTTTCTTCCGGATACCAGAACCTCGAAACCTGCACTTGAAAATACGGATGAAAAGAGCCTCCCCATTCCTCCGCTGCCGCCGATGATACCTATACTGTTCATGAAATAAGCCTCATTTCTCAAGGATTGTCTCATCGATTGCATGGCCGAAGTGCCTTCCGCCCTTCTCCAGCCTCCCGAGAATCCTGTCGCCGGGCTTTAAGTCGATTACGGATACGGCATTCCCGTCCTCGCGAATGAGACGTATAGTTTCGGCATTCTGGAGTACTGCAGAGATCGGTGCTCCTCCGCCTTCGGGTTCGGCCTCTACAAGCAGGAGCGGTCGCTTCTCTATCTTTACACGGCCGACGGTCGCCTCTTCTGTTTCGCCTCTGCTGTTTACTACCAGCACGCGGTCGCCTGCCGAAATCTCGGAGAGATAGGATGTCTTTCCTCCTGCAACAAGTGCATAGGAATGCACCGCACCGGCATTCACCCTGAACGGTCTCGGGGAGACGTAGGGGTTTTCAAGTGTCTCTGCATGAACCAGGAGGAATGCGGATGAAGTATTTCCGATAGCCAACCCTTCACCGTCTTTCATCATTGTGCATGTATCAACACAGACACGATCACCCATACCTGCTGAGGTGACCGATTTAACAGTGAACACCGAAAGATCGATGTTTCCACCGGATTTCTTCACGAGCCCGGATACGGACTTTATCACATTCGGATCAGTATTTTTGAGCAGTATTCCTGCAACACCGCCTTCAAGCACTCCGAGAGCGGTCTCAGCCTCTTTTTCGTCAGCCACCGCTGCGATTATCCGATCAGACTGTGCGACCAGGTTTTCGAGAGGGATAACCGTCCAGTCGGTCGTCGAAACTATGACGTAGCCCTTTTTTCCAAGTTCTGCGGCATTTTCTTCGGATTTTTTGTCTGTGATCTCCACTTCGGAGACATCCTTTCCAGGGACAAGATCGCCGTCCGGGGATATCACTTTAATTAACCCAAGTTCCCTTATGGGTGCAGAATTCTCCGATATAATCGCATCCGCACCACTCTCGATCGCAGTTGTTGCGGCATCCTTGTCCCACTCTCTCAGGTCGATCCAGAAAAGTTTCATGATCGCTTCTCCATTCTGTTTATCGCCTCCTGTGGTGTCGCCTCTCCGTTGACAACCCTGTACAGGGCCCCGATAAATTCCGAAGGGTTCTCGCGCTGGAATGAGTTTCTTCCGAGGCATACCCCGGCACCGCCGGCCTCAACAGAGTCAAGGACAGTCTCAAGCGTCTGGAGATCGCCCGCCTTTTCACCGCCGGCGATGAGGACCGGGACCGAGCAGGCCGATGTTATCTTTTTAAAGCTCTCAGGGTCTCCCGTGTAGTTGGTCTTAATCAGGTCAGCTCCGAGCTCCTCTGCAACCCTGACACAGTGGCCAACCGACTGGAGTGAATTTGGATCTATGCCCTCGCCGCGGGGGTAGATCATTATCAGGAGCGGAATACCCCATTTCGTACACTGCTTGGATACCATCCCGGCATCACCGATCATCTTCGACTCGTTGGGTGCACCGAGGTTGATATGTATCGATACCGCATCCGCTCCAAGTGCGATCGCCTCCTCGACCGTGCATACCATGACCTTGTCATTGGGATCGGGATTTAAGGATGTACTAGCTGACAGATGGACGATGAGCCCGATATCCTTCCCGTGCTTTCTGTGACCTGCCTTAACCATTCCCTTGTGAAGGACGATAGCGTTCGCACCGCCCTCGGCAACCGAGGATATTATCTCCGGCATATTGCCAAGCCCTTCGATCTGGCCGAGTGTGAACCCGTGGTCCATAGGAATTATTACGGTTCTGCCCGTGTTCCTGTTCATGATTCGTTCAAGACGTATCTGTTTTCCAATCATTCTAACACTCCCCTTCTATTATTCCTGTTTTAGGATCTCAATCGCCTCTTCGGCAGATTTTCTCTCATGCACTATCATCGATGCGGCCCTTACAAATTTATCAGGGTGCTTGTGCTGAAATGCATTTCTGCCGATGGATACACCAGCACCACCGCCCTCCATCGAACCTTCGATGAGTTTCAGTGTTGTCAGGTCATCCGACTTCGAGCCTCCTGCAATCACCACCGGAACATGACACCCCTCGGTGACCTCCCTGAACGAGTCGGGATCGCCGGTATACACGGTTTTTACAATGTCTGCACCCAGTTCGGATGCAACTCTTGCCGCGATCTTTATCGAGTTTACCATGTTCTCGTTGTTTATTTTCTTACCACGGGGGTACATCATCGCAAGAAGCGGCATACCCCATTCTATGCACTCGATTGCAATCGAGCCAAGATCCTGCAGCATTCGTGCCTCGGATTCAGCGCCGATGTTAATATGAACCGATACACCGTCGGCACCCATTTTCAGTGCATTCTGTACGGAATTCACAAGTACCTTGTTGTTGGGATCAGGCCCGAGATCGGTGCTCGCCGATAAATGCAGTATAAGCCCGATATCGGGCCCTCCTTTTCGATGGCCATGCAAAGCAAGGCCCATATGCCCGATTACAGCATTAGCACCGCCACGGGCGACAAGTTCGACACTCCTGTCCAAATCAATCAGTCCCGGAATCGGGCCTGAAGATACCCCGTGGTCCATAGGGACTATGACCGTCGTTCCGGTGTCCCTTTTCATTATCCTTTCAAGACGGATCTCTTTTCCACGCATAATTATCACTCTCTAAATTATCATAACCTGTTCAGCACCCAAAAAGCCTGCGGAGTTGTTCACAAAGCAGTCTGTTTTCAGGTGCGGGGCAGCCAGCTGGAATAGTAGCTGTAGAAATAGCTGAAATAGCTAAAGACGTAGCTAAATGAGCTGAAAAATACAAAAAATATCGATGAAATCAAAAGAGCTCCCGCTGGGCCGTTCAGTTGCACAGGAGAAGCGGATCTTTCACATGTGCGGATTTCATTGCGGTTGCTATCAAAGATAAAAGCATTCACCGGCGAAAAAACATTCACCACACATTGAATATTAGTTCACCATACATTGTTTATATATATTCTGGTGCAGGCGATATCAAGCAATGCCCCTGAAACCCTCTTTTTATTATAGAAGATCCAGTGGATACAAAAACCATCGAAGCCTCATCACAACAATTAACCGTAAATAAGCAGCAATAAGTAACAATGATAAAGGTGGGCCTCCTTGGATGCGGAAATGTGGCGCATGTCATCGCGAGGGACACGGAAGGGTTTGAAATAAAGGCCTGTTTCGATCTCATGCACGAACGTGCAGAAGAGATCGCGGAAATTACAGGAGCAGAACCCTTCTCCTCTTTTGAAGAGTTCATACAGGAAGACCTTGATATCGTCGTTGAGGCAGCATCTGTCGCCGCGGTCCACGAATTTGCGGAGAAAGTCCTTGACAACGAAAAGGATATCGTAATCCTCTCTGTAGGAGCACTCGCAGATCCTGAACTGAAAAACAGTCTCAGGGATGCAGCAAAGAAGACCGGGCGCAGTATATACATCCCGAGCGGCGCAATAATGGGGCTCGACAACCTGAAGATAGGGAGAATCTCCAACATATCAAAACTCCTGCTCAGGTCTACCAAGAACCCTCGTTCGCTCGGTATAGAGACGGATAAGAAGATGCTTGTATTCAGCGGAAGAGCCGATGAGTGCATAAGGCGTTTTCCAAAGAACATCAATGTGGCAATAGCCCTCGAACTTGCAACAGGCCATGATGTTGAAGTTGAACTCTGGGCCGATCCTGCACTAAAAAGAAACACACACGAGATTATAGTCGAAGGAGATTTCGGGAATTTTAACCTCAAAATCGAGAACAAACCCTGCCCGGACAATCCTGCGACAAGCTATCTTGCGGCACTTTCGATTATAACGCTTTTGAAAAACCTCGAAGATCCTATAAAGATCGGAACATAAAATAAAAACACGGATTCCCATGGGTATCAGAGAAGAGATTGAGAAACTCAGGAAAGAGAAGAACGCAGTCATCCTGGCTCATAACTATCAGCCCCCGGAGATTCAGGATCTTGCCGGAATAACCGGTGACAGCCTCGAGCTTGCAATAAAGGCAAAGGAGGCAACAGAGGATATAATCGTCTTCTGCGGTGTTGAGTTCATGGCAGAAACGGCAAAGATACTCAACCCTGGAAAAAAGGTGATTATGCCGGTAAAGGATGCCGGATGTCCGCTTGCCGACCAGCTGACGCCTGAGATGATACGCGAGGCAAGGAAAAAACACCCGGGTGCGGCTGTAGTGGTCTATGTAAACTCATCAGCCGAATGCAAAGCCGAGGCGGATGTCGCATGCACCTCTGCAAATGCCGCAGGTGTTGTCAGATCACTGACAGAGACAGAGATAATCTTCGGTCCGGACTCAAACCTCGGCTCATGGGTGCAGGAGCAGGTGCCTGAGAAGAAGATAATTCCCGTTCCCCCGGACGGACACTGCCCGGTTCATGCGGTCTTTGAGATTAGCGATGCGGAAGAAGCCAAAAAGAAGGAATACTGTATCGTATGCCATCCGGAATGCGAGAAAAAGATCAGGGATGCATCCGATTTTGTGGCATCCACCGGCGGAATGCTAAAGATTGCACACGAAGCTGATAAATGGGCTGTATTTACCGAGAAGGATATGGCATACAGGCTGAAGAAAGAGTTCCCTGACAAAGAATTTCGCCATTATGAAAAGTCGGTATGCATTGATATGAAGAAGATTACACCTCAGATTCTCAGGGATTCACTTAAGTCGGAGGAGTATGAGGTCATTATTGATGAAGATATCATGAACCGTGCAAGGGGTGCAATTGAGAGAATGATAAAAATCAGGGGTTAAATAATGCATATCGACAGGGAAATCCTCAAAGGCTATCTCCTTGAAGATACCGGAAGAGGAGATATAACATCAGAGGCACTCATTCCGGATACAGACTCCTATGCAGAGATCTATGCGAAGGATGAAGGGGTGATCTCCGGCCTTGAAGAAGCTGCATTTATTTTCGCCTATGCAGGTGCACAGGCTGTACTTACGGCTTCGGACGGCGAAACGGTAACTGCCGGCAGAAAAATCATGGAGATCCGGGGGAAAGCAAGGGCAATCCTTCTCGCCGAGAGAACCGCACTAAATCTCATAGGTAGGATGAGCGGAATTGCAACAAAGACCAATAGGGTGATCAGGAAGATACACTCACTCAATTCCGGAGTAAGAGTTGCAGGGACAAGAAAGACAGCTCCGGGTGCAAGGGCGATAGATAAGAAGGCAATTACAGCCGGAGGCGGCGACCCGCACAGGTTCGATCTCTCCGATGCATTCCTGATAAAGGATAATCATCTTGTATTGTGCAGTGCTGCAGAGGCGATCAGAAAAGCCAGGGATTATTCTGCATACAAAAAGATCGAGATCGAGACTGAAACTCCAGCAGAGGCACTCATCGCTGCAAAAGCCGGTGCCGATATTATAATGCTCGATAACATGGAGCCCGGACAGGTCTCTGAGGCTTCCATGCTGATAAAGAATGCAGGCCTCAGGGATAGGGTCATAATAGAAGTATCCGGCGGAGTAAACGCGAACAGCCTGGAATCATATGCAGTTCTCGACATAGATATCATAAGCATGGGTGCACTTACGCATTCTGTCAGGAATTTCGATGTCTCACTCGATATGAAGCCGGGAGTTAAAAATTTTAAGATTCATATTTAACCGGATTTAAAAAATTATTCCTTTTTTCCCGGTTTACAAACTCTCAGTATAGATCCCGGACCCTACAAACCATTCGCCATCGACCGGTGTTACATAGCACATTTTAAGGCGGGCATCAGCCGTATCGGGATCGAAGTAATGCACATACACAAATCCCCCGTCGCACTTTGCAACGGATATCTCCCACTGAAGGATTTTAACGCCGTATGTATCGGAAAACCCGAGCCTGTTTGTGCCGATATATTCAGGCTGGAACGGAAGTGCGAGGGTGGTTCCGTTATAATCGTATGCAAAGATATAATTCCCGCCATCTGCGAAACTGCCTTCCGGATCGTTGAAAGCCGCAACTGCCTCCAGTAGTCCATTCACCTGTGCATAATCACGTGCATTCTTCACCCGCTTTACAAGTTCATCCTTCTCTCCATCATTGAATTCTGCCGGAATTTCAGGGAGATAGATACCTGCTCCGACGAACCATCCATCATCGACTGGCTCTACATACGAGAGTTTTAACTCCTCTTTGAAGTCATCTTCAGGATTCGGGTAGATATAGTAGATCGAACCACCACCAGCCTTTGCGGCATCAATCGCTGCATCGATAAATTCAACACTGTTTGAATCAGGAATTCCGGCCCTCAAGGTTCCAAGCAGTTCCTGCTGGTAGGGAAGCGCTATTACGGTTCCGTCTGTTTCGTATGCAAAGATATAGAGTTCACCGTTGATAAACGACCCGTCCACGTTATTGAACTCTTCCAATGCGGATTCTTTACCATGAACCTTCGCATAAGTGACGGCTTCGCCGACAAAGGACTTAAGGTTTTCATATCGTGTATCTGTTGAATCCGTAACAGGTGTTGGTGCAACTGTTGTTTTGTCTCCGCTCCCGTCACCTGAATATGTGACTACGACTCTCCATTCCGCATCATTGATCCCGGCAGTTCTCCAGACAGCGGTCTTTGTAACATTGTGGCTCCATGTCTTGTCCGAGAAGGTATATTCACCTGTACCGGACTGCTCTGCCAGAATACGGGTTAACACTTCCTGCAGGGCGGAATCACTGTACATCGGATCTGTAAGGAGATTATTGCCGATCTCTTCAGACTTTGTATCATAGATGAGTGTTCCATCTATCTGGGCAACCCAGACCTCATATGAAGTGTCTTCTATAACCGGCTTTATCTGCCTGCTGAGGAATATATCGGGTTTGTAGGTCATATCAGTATACCCAAGATAATCTCCGGATGAAGAAAATACAGGATAACTCTGTGAAATTCCGGCAAACCCTTCGGCCATTGTGAAGAGATCGCTGACGATGGGTTTCTGTTCTATGTTGGCCTTCTGAACCTGTGACTGCCAGCTAAGATCCGTCCCGACAATCTCCTCGTAATTTTTGGGCACTGCCGTCACAACAACCCCTTCTTTTGTGATAACAAGTGAGGATATTGCCCACGGGTAATTTAAGAGGTTCTCAGACAGGGCTTTTTCAGCCGCACCGCCTGTTAGGCCGGATGAGGAGATAACTTCAGCGTTTCCGGAGAGGCCGATATCAATCTCCCCGAGACCATCATTAATCAACAAACTCAGTGTTTCTGCAACAGATGCCATTTCAGCTTTCTGTGTATCAATCACCGTTTTTTGTGTATCATCTGTCCCGGAGGTGCCTGTACACCCCGAAAATGCAGCAAGAACTGCCAGGACAATCATAACAACTGTAACCAGATATTTTTTCATAACTATTTCACCAGAATATTCAGGGAAAGGATCAAATCCCAGTCCGATTGCTGATATTGGGATTTTTGGAATATAAGGTTAGTGAATTATTTTTTTTGGGGGGGGGTCTGTCTGATTGTAAATGAGGGAGGGGGGAAACCCCTCCCTATTACCCTCCCCCTAACGGCGATAGGTCGCAAAGGGGGTGGGCGAGCATCCCCTTTTGCTCCAAACAAAACATCAATATGAAAAGTTTAAGAAATCTTGGTCGAGGCTACCCAGATGGGTGGCGTCCAGTCCAGGCTATCATTATTGCATAGATTCGCGTAGCGAATTTAGCACCGGGCTGCTCGTCAGGGGCTTATGCCCTTTCAATAACAGATAAAAGAACAATTCCAATAATATCCAAAAAAAAGAAGACCTGATTTTTATCTAACCGGCAGGGCCTACAGGTTCAGGCTTCGCCGAGATCGTGCTTTATGGTCTGTATTGCAAGCCTGATAAGTCCCAGCTGGGAGTCATTCTCTGCAACTACACATATGAAAAGATCGCCCACGGGGGATATTATCATTTTTCCCTGAGGCGTCTCAAGAATTAGCTGGGTTGCGGTCTCCATATCAAGATCAGCGGTTATCTGGTTTGCAGCCCGGACAAAATCCTCGGATAATGCAGCAACCTGTTCGAAGTCAGCATCTCCGGCAGACTGGAGAGCAAATCCCTCGAAAAAGACAGATACTGCCTTTACTCCCGGCTGCTTCAGAACATTTTCAAGCGTCTGTGGGGAGAGGACATCATCTGAGGATCCTTCCTCTTCCTGATCTCCTGAACTCTCATCAATATCGAATCCAAAAGATTCCTGAACTAATATCTTTGCTTCGTCCAGTTCATCCCCTGTATATTTATTCAGAACGCAGGTCAGAGACTCCTTGTTAAGTATAGTATCGTAGGCCGGCCTTCCGGACAGTCTCAGGTTTCCTGCAGCATAGGCTGCCGCAACGGGCCTGCCGCCGTCAACAAGAACAAAGCCGTTCGTATTATCGAGTTCGATTACGACACAGCCTGTGAAACCCGGACTGAACTCAAATAGTTTATCCAGTGAAACCTGCATAGAGGCGACACGCTCACCGGCCGGTAATGAAGCGTTCATAAGGCTGCAATTATCCTTTCACGGTTTTTCTTAAGTTCGTACCTGATCCTACCCACATTTACATCCTTCTGGGCAACAATTGCGATAAGTTCATCCTCGGAGAGAGGGGAGATCAGGATCGGCCCCTCCTCGAGTTCGATGATGATCTGGTTCATCTCCTCCTTTCCAAGCTCCCTGCTCATTGCCTCGGAGGTTCCAAGACCGGTAGAAGCCATTGCACCAAGGGCATCGATGTCAATATCCCCGGACACCGCACTCTCGATAACAAACCCGTCACGCCCCGCGACAACTGCGGCAGTAACACCATCAAGTTTGATAAATTCAGTAAGAATCTGTTTCAGCATTTTCAATCAAGTCTCCTTTCTAATTTTTATTTTTCCTTTCTCTTTCCTCTGATAAGCTCGATATCCAGTGGCATCTGCCCGATAGCATGTGTCGCACAGGAGATACACGGATCATAGGCTCTTATCACCATCTCGATCTGGTTTGAGGCGCTGGGTGAGAGTTCGCCGTTGACAACCACTTTTCGGGCAACATCCTCGACACCGCGATCCATACCATAATTGTTCTGGCATGTTGCAACTATAAGATTGCAGTCGGTGATGAATCCGTTCTCATCGACAGAATAATCATGGATAAGTGTTCCGCGGGGGGCCTCAACTATCCCCACCCCACGGGATTTAGCGATACCTGAGACAGGTGTTCTTACATCCGGACCAGAGACCGACGGATCTGAAAGAATCCCGACTGCCTTCTCACAGCAAGCCAGAAATTCGATATATCTTGCCATATTGAATGCGAGTGTCGTCTGTGTAAAGTCCCCAAAGATGCTCCTGTATTCTGCAAGTGCCGCGTCGGCCTCCGGAGTCCCCATCTCCTTTACGACGTTAAGCCTTGCAAGAGGTCCAACACGGTAAAATTCACCGCTCTTCAGCCTTGAGAACTTCAGATATGACCAGTCCTCGGAATACTCCTCTATATGATTAAGATAACCTTCACCCGAAAATTCCGAAAGGCTGCTTCCGTCCTTCCCGAGTATGCTTACAGCACCTTCGTAAGGTGAAAACCTTCCGTTCTCAGACATTCCCATGAATGCAGTATCGACTGCACCGAATGAAAGATCGGTCTGATCCATCATTGTCTTCGCAATATTCCATCCCTCTTTGGCTATCTCAAGGGAGCTTTTACTCATCTCCAGGAGTTCCTGTCTCTTTGCATCCGGAAGCGGATGTGAAACCCCTCCGGGTATGCACGTTGACGGATGGATAGGCTTTCCACCGATAGCCTCTGTCAGCCTCTGACCGAACTTCCTGACCTCGATTGCCTTTTTGGCAATATCAGGGGCTTTTTTGACCAGTCCAAGAACATTCCTCTCTGCTGCAGGAGCATCATGACCAATAAGGAAATCGGGTGCAGCAAGCATGAAGAAATGGAGAGAGTGGGAATGTATGTACTGTCCGGTCATCAGGAGTTCACGCAGCATCTTACCCGTAGACGGAGGGGCCGCACCGAATATCTCGTCACATGCCTTTGCTGAAGCAAGGTGGTGTGATGTCGGGCATATACCACATATACGCGGAGTTATCCTCGGAGCCTCCTCTACGGCCGCACCGAGCATAAACTTCTCAAATCCTCTCAGCTCAACGACCTCAAAATGAGCGGAATCGACATTGCCTGAATCATTGAGGTTGATCTTTACCCTTGCGTGTCCCTCGATCCTGGTAACCGGGTTGATTGTAATCTCTTTCATCCGCTCCTCTCCTTAACAAGATCACGTATCTTTGAATTCTCCTTGTCTTCCATAATCAGACTGCCGATTGTGAACGGGTACATCGTGTGAGCCACATCGTAAAGTTCGGCTTCTATATCCTTTTCCTTGTGGTCGGTAAGATCAGCTATCCTCCTGACCATCATATTGTAGAGATCACGACAGGGCTCCCTCAGAATATCGAGTGAAGGGCCGTTGCAGCCATGACACGGAACATTGTTCTTCGGGCATGTCGCACCGCATCTCCCGAATGTTACAGGCCCGAGGCACAGGTATCCCTGGCCCAACAGGCAGTGTTCCCTGTCAGGAACACCTTCATAACGGCGCTTTAGCTTCCATCCCTCGACAGAACCCATCTTCCTGTCGCATTCAGAGCATACAGACTTTCTCGAGAGTTCAATGTTGTCGCCTGCGACAAGGGCGGGAATTATCTCCCTTAAGAACTTCTCCTTGGGTGGGCATCCGGTGATGTAATAGTCCATCTTTACAAGGTCACCCACTGCAAAGGCCCGGTAGGTAAAAGGCGGGACCTGTGAAGGGATCTTGCCGTCTTCCTTAACAGTTGCCCCGTCCCTGTATACCTTATTGAAGAGTTCTTCATTGCTGCTCAGCATCGAAAGACCCGAGACGCCTCCATAGCATGCACAGGTTCCAAGAGCCACAAGAACCTTCGATCTCTTCCTGATCATTTCAAGGCGCTCCTGGTTCTCTTCGTTTCTGACAGCTCCCGTGACGAATGCAATATCTATCCCCTCAGGAGGCTCTTTCACATCCATAATTACGGGAGAATAGACAATGTCCGCCTTTTCAACCACATCAAGAAGCATCTCATGCAGGTCCAGAACAGCTATTGTACAGCCGGAGCACCCGGCAAGTTCCTCTATTGCTATTTTCATACCTCAGGACCTCCTCACTTCAATATAAGTTTCTTCAGGCAGGCATTAGGCCCTGTATGCTTAATTTCAAGCTTCGCACGCTTTCCGGTGATCTCTTCAATTGCACCGACGACATAGCCGCAGAGAGTCTGGCAGAGCGGACCCGCCTGCTCCTGGCCGTTTCTCCGGAGTGTCTGGCGGACGATGCAGTCATGGAATACAAGGTAGATGAACTTATCACCACCCTCTTCAATGACAAAAGTATCGCTGCCGGCCGGTTTCCATATCTCAAAGGAGTACTGTCCCATCAGGAGATCGGACAATTCATGGAGTGCATCCTCAATATCATCCCTCTTCTGGAAGTACTTCGCAACCTCGTGACCGAACTTCTTGCCGGCCCTGAACGTAACTGCATTCGCACCTCTTCCGGCGATCTCTTCAAGAGACCGTATTACAAGCCCGTTGAGCTTCATAACCCCGTGGAGCGTCGCTTCGATCTCCTTTGCCGGAGGAACGCAGTTCAGCGGGACATCCTCGGATTTGTAACTGATGTCTGTGCTGAACTTTTCATGCAGTTCGTCGACATAACTTGCAGTCATTAGATCACCCTGTTCAGCATCTCGCATACCCGTATATCGACATAATGTCTCTTTGCCGGATATATTCCTCGATGTTCAAGTGCCTGTGCCGGACATATCTCATGACATGAGAGGCACCCCATGCAGTCCTCCGGCCTTAAAGGAACACTGCGTCCGTCTTTTAATTCGAATACCTTCATAGGACAGTCTTTTACACAAAGACCGCATCCCACGCAGGAATCCTCATCGACTGTAATCTGAATCATTATTTCACCAAAAACCCCTGATTTTAAATCCTGTAGACCTAGAACCTGGTACTGCCAAGATCACGGATTGCGTCCGCAAGCAGGTCAATGTCACTGTTGGAAAATTCCATCCTTCCTTTCAGTTCTTTCATCTCTCGTGACAGCATGTTGATACGAACCTTCATCAGAACGATAACTACCAGGAATAAAACGTTCAGGACCAACAGGCCGAGAATTATCAAGTCATTACTTTCCATCTTCTCTCAACTCCCCGGGAAAAGAGCTCGTGCAAGACGCTCGACAAAGCCTTCCTTCTTCACGGTTTCGACAGCCATATCCTCTTCATTTGCCTGTACACCGGCAATATCTCTTGCAATCTTCCGGAATGCCTTTGCAGCATGAGAAGAGGGAAACTTTACTACGACCGGTGCCCTGGCAGCCGAAGCCCTTCTTATATTTGCATCCTCCGGGACCATGCCGATGACTTTTACTCCGAGCATCTTTTCGATCTGCTCTTTGGTCATGGCATCGTCCACGCTGCTTACACGATTGAGGATCGCACCTCTAACCGTTCCTCCAATCATTTCTGTAAGCATCTTAGTCTTCAGGGCATCCACTATTGAGGATATATCAGGATTCACAACGAGTATGACCTCATCAGCCACGGCAAGCGGGACTATCCCGTCATGGTTAATGCCTGCCGGAGCATCGATTATAAGTATATCGCATTCATCCACAATCTCGGTCATGACATCCTTAAGCCTGTCCGGATTGGCATCTTTGAATCCCTCAAGCGAAAGTCCGCTTGGAATTACATTTACACCAAACGGCCCTTCGTAAATAGCATCATGGACATTTGCCTTTCCGGCGAGCACCTCATGAAGAGATACGGGCATCTTCTCCAGGCCCAGGACCAGACCCAGATTGGCCATACCCATATCAGCATCGAGAATGAATGTCCTTTTTTTATAATATGCCAGCATAGACCCGAGATTTGACGTAACTGTCGTCTTCCCGGTCCCCCCCTTGCCGGATGCAATGGTAAACACTATAGTCATAATTTACTTTACCCCTATCTGATCAATCCATCAATCAAACTGTTTTTCTCAATATAAAGTTGATATCGCGTTCGATAAATTCAAGTTCTTTTTCAGAAAGCTCATCGTCTGCCTTAACTATGCCGACCACAGTCCCTCCCTTGTAAGGAACCCCGATCAGTCTGATATTCGGCACATCGGGCTGTTTTTCCTGCTGATACAGGTAGCTGTACTTTGCCGCCTCCTCTTCGGGATTCGGGTCGGTCGAACTGATTACCAGTCCGTCCGAGGTCGACATTGTAAATGAATTCAGCTTATAACGCTCAAAAAGTGCAAGAAGATTGTCCCTGATCGAATCGGACTGATAATACTCGGCAGGGTCTTTTCCTCTCTCCTCTTCAAGCCTCCGCCTCTCGTCTTCCTTCTCCTTGATGAGAACCTCTTCTCTGAGTTTTGCCGCAGCCTCTGCGGCAATTGCCTCTGCATCATAAGAAGAAAGATCCTCTCCTGAAGGAGGTGCAGGTATTTCGGCAGAGGGCGGTGAAGGGGGCGGGGAATGCTTAACTGCCACCATTTCCGGCCCGACTCTCTCATAAAGCCTTTTCATATACATCTGCTGCCTGATAATGAATACCAGGATGACCAGCAGAACAATTGTCATCAAAGTAACGAACAATAAAACGTATGCTACTGGATCAATGTCAATATTAATCATTATTGTCCTCCCCGGATTTATCTTCAACCACCAGGTGGTCAAGATTTATTTTCTTAAGAAGATCTTTGGCACCTGAACGGAAATTTTGGGCAATAGAATCGATCTCAGATTCATCGAGAAAGATCTCGTCATCCTCTTTTTCCGGAGTTTTCTCAACGGTTTCAGGCCCGGATTCATTGTCCACGGCCTTTGTGCTGTTCTGAACGGCAGGCTTCTCTTCTGCCTGCCCGCCTGAAAACAGGGATTCAAAGGCCTCCTTTAGGACAATGCATTTCGGATTGAACTCTCTGGCCAGCTTAAGCTGTGCCTGATCGTAAACCGACAGTTCTGCGGCGACTTTCCCGCCGGGATTGGAATGGAGAGTGCTAAGGGTATCTACGCCTTTATCTCCGGAAGATTCGGCAAGGATGATCCTTCCGTTTTCAAAAATCAGTTCTGCAGCTGATTCTCCGAAGATCCCGGAACAACTGCCGGAGTACCCAGTCTCCCCCAATTCCCTTATAATCCCCGATACAGTTTCATCACGGATAAACCGATCAAATCTGCCTCTGGGCAGTTGCATAATAGATCTATGAGGGTTGGATGAAATAATAATTTTACCATTTAACTTTTTCTAAAAAAATCCGGAAATAAAAAATAGAATTGGCAAAAAAGCCCCTAAATTGAAATAATTTTTCAGGCTTGAGAGCTTCCCGCCACCAGATCAATGATTTGCAAAGCTGCCTTTTGAACACCCTCCATGACCTCAGGATCGACCTTATCACTATATTCCTTTATCTCCCCGGCCTCAATCCCTATTGCAACGACTTCAACATCCGGAAGCAGTTCTCCTGCAATATCTATGACCTCGGCAACACCGACATCCTGGAATGACATTTTGGACGGTCTGTAAGGAGGAGTTTTATTAAATATTCTAATATCTCCGGGTTTCTCCCCAATACCTATCATTGCATCCACGATAATTACAAGATCTGCACCTTCCATCAGCGGAAGAAGCCCGAGTCCCCCCGTACCTCCATCAATTAATTCAAAGGAGGGATTGGACTCTTCAAGGATTTCTATTACTCGAAGGCCTGCAGAATCATTCCCCATCAGGATATTGCCACAACCGATTACCTTTACTTTTCTTCCCTCTGCCACCCTTTCTTCCATTATTAACAAATTCTCTCAATAATCAATATACCTGACGGAAAAAAAGACGCACTGCAGGGCATTCTCCTGCAGCATTAACGGGTCATCTACAATATTTTGAAGATTGCATTTAAAAGCGCACCAAAGATCATACCAAGTGAAAGAGTATAAAGAGAGACCATTGCAGCGATCTTAAGCCCCATCTCCCTGTACAATACTGCAATTGTCGATATGCAGGGAACGAAGAGAACGCTCACAACCGCAAATATATACAGCTGGGATGCGGCCATAACAGCCCCGAGATCGGCTGTTCCTGCAAGCACTGCAAGTGTCTCAAAAGCCATCTCCTTCCTGAAAATTCCGAATATAAGAGCTGTTGAGGCGTAATCGGGAAGACCGAGCACCTGCTCCATGAAAGGTGCGAAGAGCCTCTGGAACTCTGCAAGAATTCCATAATAATCGAGCATCCCTAGAAATACGCTGCTCACAAGCAGGAGAGGCATTGCGATAAAGAGGAACTCCTTCATATGGAGCCATGCCCTTTTGAGTGTCTGGTCTGCCCGGGGTTTCCTGAGGGGAGCCATCTCGAGAATCATCCCGTATCTCTCCCCGGGGGCAAAGCGTGTCAGGACAAGGCCTGTCAGAATGATGAGAACGAATACAAGAAGATATATCGAAAAGGCGGCGGTAATCCCTATGAAAACCGCCACGATACCTGCAATTATCACGGTTCTTGCAGAACACGGGACCATCGTGATCAGGAATGATGCGATTATCCTCTCCCTCTTCGAGAGCTGCCTGATACTCATTATTGCCGGAACATTGCACCCGAATCCAAGGATCATCGGGATCAGCGCCTGCCCGTGCATACCAATCCTGTGCATCGCCCTGTCAGCAAGGAAGGCCCCCCTCGTCATATATCCGGAATCCTCGAGTATCGATACAAGAATATAGAATGTGAATACGAACGGGAAGGCAATTCCAAGCCCGGCCTCTACTGCAATAAGGAATGAAAATGCCATCTTCTCCCAGAAAGGTGAAAGGCCAAGGGAATACATCGGCTCAATTATATATACCTCAAAAAGCCCGACGATCGTCTCTTCAAGGAATGAACCAATAATAAAGACTGCAAGCAGTGTGAAAAAGAGAACGGCCGCAAGTATGGGAACACCGGGAATAACCCGTGTCAGGAGGCTGTCGATATCAAATGATAATCTCTTCGACCCGGCCCCGTCGCTCTCAATAACCTCTGACGCAATTCTGTCAGCCTCATTGTGCCTGTTGGTGGCGATTATCTGGTGCGGCGACATCTGGTGATCTTCTTCAATCTCGGAAGCTATGGTCTCTGCAGCCTCCATGAGATCCTTATCCTCTCCGATTCCCTGGAGGGCGAGTAGTGCATCCATTCTGCTGCAGCCCGTAATCTTTACAAGGCTCCTCACCCCGGCCTCGATGTGTTTTCCATAAGGTACACCCGGATCGATGACGACGGCATCCTGCATCGCTGCAGGTATTATCCGGTCGATATTCTTACCCGCCACTGCAACGGTCGGGATGACCTTACAGCCGAGAATCGACGAGAGCTTTTCATAATCTATTATAATGCCTGATTTTTCAGCCTCGTCTGCGATATTTACGACATTTATCAGGGGTATTTTGTATTCGGCCGCCTGAATCAGGAGATAGAGATTTCTCTCAAGTTTTGTCGCATCCAGAACTACAATAAGAGCATCAATGTCGTTTTTCCGGAGGTATGCCCTTACCTGTTCCTCCTCCTCGGTGCTTCCCTCAAGAGAATATATTCCTGGGAAGTCAATGAGTTCGAGTCTCTCCTTCTGGTAACATACATTTCCGGAGAGCATGTCGACTGTGGTTCCCGGAAAGTTTGATATCTCGACTCCTATGCCTGTCAGCTGGTTGAATATCAGCGATTTCCCGACGTTGGGGTTTCCAATCAGGGCAAACTTCATAGGCTGTCCGTATCAGGTAATTTTTCAACCACTACTCTTCCTGCAATCTCAGGGCTTATGGCAACCTCGCTGCCTTTGACCGATACGAGAACGGATCTCCCTGGGAGCCTCCTGACAATCCTTATTTCTTCACCGGGAATGATACCCAAATCAATGAGCCTTCTTCCCCCGCCGGGACCGTGCCTCATCCCTACGACTTTCAGTATATCTCCTTCGGAAAAATCATCGATAACGTCAAAACGGCACTCTTTTTTCGGGAAGTGTGTCTCCACAAATCCGGGACCATGACGTCTTCCCCTGCACCGGACGCCGCTTCCCGACAGCAGGTTTCCTATTTTATTTACAGTAGCCTCGGAGGCTGCATGCTCGATCTCGCATGCCTCCTTTGAAGCCGTATCCGGGTCCATCCCGAGCATTTCGGTAAAGAAACATTCAAGGATCCTGTGCTTTTTCAGTACAGACTCACCGGTGGATCTGCCCTCTTCGGTCAGGCTGATCGATCCGCCCTCTTCGATAACGAGATCACCCTCTTTTTCAAGAACACGAAGATCCGCCCCGATTTGATCTGCATCTCTATCCATTAACCCGGAGAGGAAATTTAGAGTCTCAGCTCCGCGCCCCTCCGCAGAATGCATTATTACCGCTTCCAGGTAATCCTCACGGTCAGACTGATCCATAAATCTAAAAAAGATTTGCACTCTGATTACAAAAGTATTAGTATTTTTCGGATTTTTCCAAAAAACCAAAAAACTTCCCGTCCCATCCCGGCAGAGTGTTTATGCCATCAATGTCCCGTCTATTTCACATCCATTGAATAAAATGAAGTAATAACCGCCACCGAACAGAATAAAACCCCGGCTATAAAGGCCCAGGTAAAACCGGATTCTATTATGCCGCTTCCAGCCTGGATGACCGTTTTTATATCGGCGCCGGAAGCGCTGATCTGTTCATACACGGCAAGGGCAAATACCGTTTCAAACACTGCAACACCCACCGAGGCGCCTGCATCCCTGACTGTCATCATGACACCTGAAACAGTGCCTGTTTCGAATTTGGGTGTGTGAAAAAAGATTAGACTGCTGTTTGCAGGAATAAACATCCCTGTAGAAAGCCCCATCAGCGCAAGTGCGGTGAGGAGATACCATATCTGGGCAAACTCCGCAAGCATTGCAAACATAAGAAATGAAATTCCTGCAATAAATGCCGATACGATGCATATTCCCCTTGATCCCTTTTTATCTGAAATCATACCTCCAATAGGGCCTCCTGCAACCATTGCAACTGAAGGCACAATGAGTACAAATCCGGCGACCGATGTGGAAAAACCCCGGATTATCTCAAGATAGAACGGAAACAGGAAGGTGGCACCCGTGAATACGAGCATTACTATAAAGCCCCCGGCGTTTGCAAAGGAGAAGTTCAGGTTTTTAAACAGTGAGAGATTCAGCAGGGGATCGGGGTGCCTTCTTTCATGAAATACGAACGCGGTAAAGAAGATGATACAGGCGGTAAAAGAGCCCAGGATTACAGGCGAAGACCAGCCGAATTCCATTCCCCTGTTCATTGCAAATATTATAAAGAAGAGAGCCAGGAATATCATGAATGCACCGGATTTGTCAAATACGGCGTCCTTCCTCAAATCCCTGTCCAGGGGAAGATACCTGAGAGAGAGGAAAACTGCAAGTATTCCGACCGGAACATTTACAAGGAATATCCAGTGCCACCCGAGAAACTGCGTAAGAATTCCTCCAAGGAAGGGTCCTGCCGCAATCCCGAGAGATGCCATGACCGTGATGAATGCAAGCCCTTTTCCCCTTCTTTCGGGCGGAAGATATATGGCGACCATTCCCGCAGCAAGAGCACCGGTCATAGACGCCCCCACTGCCTGCACCACCCTGAAGACTACCAGTGACATGAAGCTGTCAAGGATAAGAGGAACAATGCCGCAGAGGAACGATCCAATTGTAAAGATAGCAAAGCCCGCCACAAACACCTTCCGGTAGCCCCTGTTATCCGCAAGCCTCCCAAAGGCGAGCAGAAAGCCCGTCAGCACGATGAGATAGACGAGAACTATCCAGCTGACAGCTCCAGTGGAAAGCCCAAAGCTCTCTGCGATCGTCGGGAGGGAGATATTTACGATAGTAACGTCGAGCGAGCCCATAAAGGCGCCGAGGGAGATTGTGAAGAGGATGATTTTCATCCTGAAAGAGCCGGGGTCTGTCATCTTAGAACCTGCATTACGTATTTATTTCAATTGAAAAGAAGGAGTATATCGGGTTTTTGATTTAAATGAAAAAAGATATTTTACAATGAAGAAACTTCTACCAATGTGTCCTGATAAACTGAGTACCTACAGACCTCTGTTGTTTTCACTTATTGTAATACTCTGCATTGTTACATCCACCTGCGGCTGCATCTCGAATAATGACTTTAGGACTGACAATTATTTCCCTGATAATACCTCAGTTCAGAGCGATACGGGTGCAGTCTCTTCAGCTGAAGATGCATCCACGGAGATAAAACTCCCCGAAATAATCCCGGCAGAGATTTCCGGTGACCACTATGATGACCGGACTTTCAGTGTCAAATTCGAAAAATCCGAATACGAACTGGTTCTGCCCGTGAACCTCTCGGTTTATTACGGTGCAAAGAATGCAGACAAGGCCATAACTCCCGGAACCCTCTGGAACGAGACCGACAAGGTATCCGCATATTACAGGTCTTTTTTCGAGGGTGAACCGATAGACACTTTCTACGACGATATTCTGAAAAAGATCAGGCATATAAAGATCGCAGAGGGATTTTCCGATGAGGAATACCTTGAATTTATGGTTACATTCGTCCAGCAGATCCCCTACGACCCGGATGCCGGACACCCGAGATTCCCGGTCGAGGTCGTCTATGATATGGAAGGCGATTGCGACGAGAAGAGTATGCTGCTTATCGGAATGCTTGCCCGCGAGGATTATGATACCGCACTGATAATCTTCCCCGAATACAGGCATGCAACCGCAGGAATACGGATTATCACAGCAGGTGACACTTTCTTCAGGCAGTTTAAATCCGAAGACGGTAGAAAATACGTATTTATTGAATCAACCGCTCTCAGTTTCATAGGACAGTACCCCGAATATTATGAGGATGCATACGCCGTCGTTGTTCCTGTAGGAGACGGAAAAAATAGCTTTGAAAGATACAATTATATTTCGTATATCACAGAGAGCCTGAACAAGATAACAGACAGGATCATTTTCCTTGACTCCGAACTGGACAGACTTTATTCAGAGATCAAGGAACTTGAATCAGATCTCAATACAAAAACCTACGAATCCCGGCATGACTGGGAGATGGACTATCTCGATTACAAGGCACTCGTTGATCAGTACTACGAGTACGAGGATATCCTGAACAGGAATATCGAGGTATATAATTACATCATCGAACACCCCTACGATGTAGAAGGTGTCCGGAGATACATATACAACAGTAAAGTCAATGATATTGAATATTAAAAAAAATTATTCTCTTTTTGATACAAAGAAAATAAAAGCTGCGGCAAGTGCAACAAGAGCGGTAAGTGCCACAAAACCCGGCAGCGGGGTTGATGTCGGCTGAACGGTTCCTCCGGATGAAGATCCCGGGGCAAGACCGATCGAGAGCTGTTCAACCTCTCCCCCGGTCACGGTGACTTTAGAGATCCCGTCACTGTAACCTTCAAGCCTCAGGGTCACTGTATGCTCACCGGCAGAGACACCGGATAGCGTGTAGGGAGTTATTGCCCCCTCATAGATATCGTCAAGATAGATGGTTGCTCCGGAAGGAGTTGAAGTGATATGGATCGATCCTGTTGTCACTGCAGGACTCTCCCCCATAACCGCATTAATCTCCACCGGAGATCCGCCCTCTACGATCGATACACTTGTTTTGTAATCGGGGTAACCGTCAAGTTCAAGAATCAGGGAGTGTATTCCGGTCGATACATCTGTTATCGGGTAAGCCTGACCGGACATTGTCTCTCCCTGGTATACGCCATCGAGATATATCTTCGCACCCGAAGGCTCGGATGTTACAAGTATTCCCTGAGTATTTTCAATGGGCTGAAGGGTTGCATATATCGATCTCTGCTGCCCCTCCAGAACAGTAATCGTCTTCTTCCAGTTGTAATAGCCGTTCTTCGTCACCATGAATTCATGGTCTCCGCTCGAAAGGCCGGTTACCACATAAGGGGTCTTGCCGACCATTGCTCCGTTGACATATACATATGCATCCGTCGGGTTTGATTCAACTGATACTGACCCTGGTGATACAAGCGTAAGATAGACGTTCCGGGTTGTTCCGGCGGATACAGTAACCGTAGTCTCTGCTGTCTCATAACCATCCATCTCAGCATCGATCGAATACGAACCCGGGCGAAGGCCGCTCAGGGTTATCGGTGAGAGTCCCTGGTACTGGTCATTTAAGTGAATCCTTGCACCTGAAGGGCTGCTCGATACATATATTGAACCATATTCCGACTGTGTTGGAGAGGCTACGGGATTCAATGTCACGTATACGTTTGCTGTCTCCCCTGCCGCAGGTGTTGTCGGAAGCTGAGCAGTTGCAGTATAATAACCATCCTTCTGTACAGATACAGAGCTGTAAGGAGTTGCGGTGGTATATACCCCGACAGATAACACTCCGCTGTGGATCTGTCCCTTATATACTCCGTCAAAATAGACACTCGCACCGTCAACATTGCAGTGGATCTCATACCAGCCAACGTCCCCCCCCGTGGCGGATGCAGTGTGGCAGAGAAACAGCGCAATGACAAATATCAATACAGTTGTAGTCCTGCTGTTCACAATATTTTTCATAAAAAAAGATTGGCTGTAATGCGTTTAACTCTTTTCAGGAAATTACGACCCGGTGCAAGATGCTGTTCATGGGCAAATCATTTCTATATATAGCTCAAATATTTCAAAATAAAAATATAGGTGATTGCAACGCCTGCCCCGATATTAGGAAAAAATGAAAGAATAATTTTCGAAATCCCAAATATAGAGATTAAGTCTATAGAATTCAGATTATATCTGACTAACAGGAGGTTATTCCTCGCCGAGGACAATACAAGGCTATCCTCACCGATAGACGTTCCGATTCCTGTAATCAGCTCGATAAAAAGTGGTCAGAAAATATCAGATGAACCAACCCTGATTCTCTCTATAAGGGCGCCTGACGGTTCGCAAAAGAAGATGACACTTACATTTCTCCAGGACTTTTCCGGAATGCGGGATATGGAGAGTGATTATCTGAAAAAAGAGCTCGAAGGGCTGATCTCAGAGTATGTCCCTGCCTCGATACCCCAGGCTCCCCCGTCTTCCCAGCCGGTTTCCCCCATGGGGGGAGGAATCCCCCTGCCACATGAAAGGCCCGCGACGACAGGCGCGACCGGACCCGGCGGGGTCCTCCTCCAGGCTCATAATATATATGTCAAATCCCAGGAATTCACAATAAAACTGACTAAAAATAATCTTTCACTTACAGATCCCAATCACCCGAACAAGCCTGCATCAATCTCCATTAAATCGGTCAGAAATGTAGATACTGCACAAAACGAACAGAGTGAGCCCGTAATTGCACTTAATGTCGAGTCCCCCAACGGCGAGATGAGAACGATGAGGCTTACCTTCTCACACTGGCACAAAGGGAACAGATGGCAGGAGAGAGATACATGGGCGGGGGCAATAAGGGACATTATCTCAACCGGTGGAAGCATTACCCATATTCCCGGCCTTGGATCACAGACTCCACAGCCGGCCCCACGTCAGCCACAGGTAAATGCTCCCCCATCAGGAATGGATGCGGGATTTTCAGCCAGACCGCCGGATAACAGGTTCTGCCCTGAGTGCGGGGGGCAGATTCCCACAGGTGCGAAGTTCTGCCTTTCATGCGGAGCACCGGCCGGAGGCAGCGTGGCAGTTGGTTATGGTGGAGGCCAGACTATAGGATCTACAGGCGGAGGGATAATCGATGCCGACCATGGCGCCGACGATCTCTTTCCTGCAATGCCGCCCAAAAAGCCTGTACGCAGGACAAAAATGGCCAGAACGCCGAGACGGAGAAAACCTTCAAAGAAGAAAGTCAGCAGAAAGGCATCACGCGACCCCCTGGGGCTTGGAAGCGGAGGCTCATCCTATTCGCCTGACGAGTCGGTTGCAGGAAGGCTCATAGGATTTATCAGGGCGCCGGCAGATACCTTCAGGATGACAAAGGGCCAGGACCCTCTTGAGGCCCTTTCGGTTCTTTTAATCGCACTGGCAGTCTTCGGGTTTGCGACCGGAATTATATTCCAGTTATATGCAGGGTCGCTCGATGCCGCAACATATCCGGTGATAACCTCGCTGAAGGAGACGGGTTCGATGATCTTCTTCGTCATCGAGATTATTATACTCGGAATAATTTATGCAGTCTTCAACGGCGTTCTGCTGCATATCGGACTCCTTATCACAGGAAACGGAGAGGACATCCTGGATGACATCAGGATTGCAGCATACTCGTTGTGCCCCTTTGCCGTTGCCGGATTAATACCGTTGTTCGGGCTGCTTATCGCACCCCTATGGGCCTTTTACCTCCAGTTCACAGGTGCCAGGGAGACATACAACCTGGACGGCGGGAAGGCCGCAATGGCTGCGGCTGTACCGGTTATAATCATATTAATGCTGTTCCTGTTCTTCATCGGGGAAGGGGAGACAGGATTTAAGATATTCGGAGGTGCCTGATATGATAAAAATGCGATCTGGGATATTCATAGTATCAATTCTGGCTGTCTGCGCCATCATGGTGCTTCCAGCCTCGGCTGCAAATACTACGTCATTTACATGGGAGCAGGGAACAAATGCGGATTACCTGACCGTCTATTTTACAGGAGCGGTAGGACTCCCAAACGTCACCTCATGGAGCTGGGACTTCGGGGATGGAAGCACGGCATCAGGACAGTCACCTTCGCATACATACTCCTCTGTTAATTCTTACACTGTAAGACTGACAACGACTTTCAGCGATCAGCCGGACGACATGGCTGAAGATCTTGTTGCACTGGAAGAACCCGTGCTTACACCCTGCTTCACCGCATCGGCCACCAGTGGAGGGGCTCCCCTGACCGTTACATTCACCGACATCACAGCGGGAACACATGACTTCACATGGGATTTTGGAGATGGTACATCTACCGATTCAACACAGTCGACTGTATCACATACATTTGCATCACCAAATACCTATACGGTCACACTAACTGTAAACCGTGGAGAAGCCTCAAATTCAACAGAAAAATCAATATCTGTAATATATCCGACCCCAACAGCACTCTTCACATCGAACGTAACATCAGGGGATGTCCCCCTCGGTGTGAAGTTTACCGACCAGTCAACAGTCTCCTACGGGAATATAACCGCATGGTCGTGGAATTTCGGCGATGGTAATACGTCAACTCTCCAGAATCCCGAAAATGTCTTTCCCAAGACGGGAAATTATACAGTCTCACTCACCGTTACCGCCCACTCATCTCCTAATTTTAAATACAATACTATCACAGAAACAGGATACATTCAGGTCACAAGCGGGCTTACAGCATCATTTACCGGAAACGTGACAACCGGAGACAACCCGCTCAGCGTCAAATTCACAAGCACGACACCTTCTGACCTTACAATAGATTCATATCACTGGGATTTTGGAGACGGGAGTACCTCAGACGACGCGAACCCGGTTCACACCTACAATTTCCTCGGGGAGTATGACGTAACCCTAATCGTAACCGACAACGGTGGTGAGACCTATACACTTTCAAAGACTGATTACATTAAAGTCGAAAATCCTGTGACGGCGACAGCCACAACAGCAACTCCCACGGCAACCACAGCCCAGCCGACATATGTGATAACAGAGACGGAAACACCTGACCTGACCGTTCCGGCAGTTGTGCAGAACGGAACGAAGATCTTCGGGATCCCCGGTACAGAGTTCTTCAGGAGCGAAACGGTGAGATTCCACGGGCTCTATAAGGAATGGATAATTCTCTTAAAGGGCCTCTTCGGGATGAGCTGAATATTACTTTTTGATATTTGATAGATGGAGGGGGAATCCTCCCCCTCCCCTTCTTCAAAATCCGAAAAAATCTATAAAAAAAGAGTTTTAGTTGACTGTAAGACCATTCATTACAGCATCTTCCGATACGGTAAACGTCTGACCGGTTTCAGCTATCTTATATTCACCAAGCGGTGCTATGTCGCCGTTTGCACCTGTTGTTGAATACGGCACGATAAACTGGCCGTCAATACTCTCCTGCCTGTACGTGAACTTCCTCTCATTGTTTGTCTCAAGATCAATCTCTATAGTACCCTCTCCGCTGATTACTGCCCCGGGGACATATTCAAAGACCTTTACATACCTCAGGTCCTGGATGTTTGCTGCAAGAAGGTTTGTCGGTGATTCGTGAACCAGGCGATAGTGCTGAAGAGCCGGGACTTTTGAATCGGGTGTCAGGACGTCCGGGCTTATGACCGCAGCTCCCTTTCCGGACCCTGCCGCCGCGTTGAAGGCTGCAGCCCTTGCTTCCGCCTCTACAGGACTAAGAAGTTCATATCCCGATAAAATTGGATAAGGAGAGCCGTATGCTGCTCCGTCAACATACTCAATATAATAGACCTCCGTTGGATCTACCATAGAACCGTCGAAGTTGTGCAGCCTCGAGACCATAGTCAGGAAATATTCCTGCGTATATAAAGGAACAAGATCGTATGAATTGTCCTCTTTTAAATTGATGAACTGCTGGATGTACGGCGCCTGCTGGACCTCGGGATTGTACCATGTAGCCATCGCCCAGAACTTTGCAGTATCCATCTCTGCGTCGGTGATCACATAGCGTGTACCGAGGTTGTCGAGGATATTATTTGATTTACTCTCATCCTGCTGGATGAAATATGCAGCCGCACCATTCGGTCCTGCAACACCTTCCTGGAACGGATTTGCATTTGGCGGTCTCTTGGAGATGAAGGTTATCCAGTGACCGTAATCCCACCACGACATGACACCGTATGATTCGGAAGGATTCGTATATTCATCCCTGTAATAGACTTCATAATAATCTATTCCGGTATCGGGGGAATTTTCACCAAACCATTCGAGAGCCTCTCTCCAGTCGTAGGTCATTCCACCGTACTTCATTGCCTCGGAGGTATTGATATCGACAGGTATCATCGCAAACGCACCTGCCCCAACAAGAATCACAGCTGCTGCAAGTGGAATCAGCTTCCCGGAATTGATGTGCTGCTTTTTCGGAGGAGTCTTCTTCTGGTGTTTTTTACCCTTCCCCTTCTTTTCAGTTTCCTCTTCAGGAGGTTTTTCGGGTTCTGATTTTAATTTTAAGAGAAGCCTGTCTATCTCAGCCTGCCCGTAGCCAATCGTGCATGCGGTAAATATACCAGCCAGTATGGCGATATTTGCAGCGAGATAATACTCGTAACGGACCTGGATAGTCGTAGAATAAATGATGAGAAGCGACCAGACGAGTATGAATATGAAGGTGTCCCTCTTCTCTTTTACATATTCATATACTGCCGTGACCAGACCCAGTATCATCAGAAGGATTGCGACATTAAACGACTGCCATGCCTGCAGGAAGCTCCATGCCCGGGCCTCCTCGATTGTGGTAAGCTGTGTCGAGTAGCCGAAGAATGCCAGAAGTCCGGATATGAAGGTGCTGTAGAAGTCCGGCATTGCAACGATCATAAATGCAAGCGCTGCGATTCCGAATGCAACCACCGCTGCGAAATAGAAAGTCCAGGACTTGTCCTTAAGGGCCCGCCTCATTGCGTAGAGGATTATTGTTGCAATTATAAGGGCAAGATAGGCATAGACATGGCCCATCGAATATCTCGTAAGCTCTGTTCCCGAATGATGGAACCCGAGCAGGAACATTCCGACGATTGCAACGAGGAATGCTATGGTATTTATAAGAACAAGATACTCCGAAGAGATTTTCCTGTGACTGTTTAAAATGAACATCAGTCCTGTAAAGATAGCAACAATAAGGGCGAAGAGAGCCATAGTCGGCATCACGTAAAGACCCAGGGTATAGGCAACTCCCGCAGCAACCGCGATCAGCGCCGGAATCTTCAGTGATTCCTTATCGGTAAAATCAACAGGGTTCTTGTGTACATATACCAGATAGACGATATAGACCATACAGAACAAGGTGCTGAAGAGGACCTCTGCTATATGGTGATCGACGAAGGCAAAGAGCGACCTGTAATAATACTGACCCGATATGAAGGATATCATAAAGGCCGCAACAATTCCCGCTTTCCAGTTATATGCCCTCTCGGCAACGAAAAATGTGACAGGAACCATTGCAGCCGCCATGAGCGGCGGAACACATGAAGAGACGTACATTATCTCCGGCCTTGTGGACGCACCTGCAAGAATACACAGAACAGAGGCCAGGAACGGGAAGAGCGGCCCCCAGAAGTTATCTGTACCGTGCGGATAGTAGGTCATCGGATCAAACCACGGGTACTCGAGGGAGTTGTCCAGCATCACCTCAATCTCGCGGAGATTGTACCAGGGATCGTTTCCAAGAAGATCCACACCGGCTGAACCTGCAAGTCCCTCTGCAGGAATCATTCTCATCCAGAATGCGAAGATAGCAAAAAAGATGATTAAAACCAGTATTATCAGATTTCGTTTATTCATTGAAGACTGGAAGTCCATATTATCTCCTGCTTAAGAATTATCTCAATCAAAGGCTATTATATTATTGTCCTGATAAGTTTAATGTAAATGCAGTACAGCAAAAAATGAATGCAATAATAACAGGATAATTATACTGAAAGATGGACCCTTTTGTTGAAATCGGAGATAACCCGGAGATCGGGGAATATGTCATCCTCGGGAAGGACCCCGCCGCGCTTGAAAAAAAGCTTGAAATCGGTGAAAACTGCAGGATCAGGTCACACTCGGTGATATACAGGGGAAACAGGATCGGCAGCGGTTTCCAGACCGGGCATGGCGTAATGATAAGGGAGAACAACATAATCGGCGACAACGTGAGCATAGGCACTCACTCGATTGTCGAGAAGGAAAATGTCATCGGAGACGGGGTCAGGATCCACTCAAACTGCTTTATCCCCGAGTTCGTCGTAATTGAAGAGGGCGCGTGGATCGGACCGTCGGTTACGATCCTCAATACACTCCACCCTCCCTGTCCATGTTTTTCTGAATGTGCAAAAGGTGTTGTAATCGGAAAAGGTGCCAGAATCGGCGGAAATGTCACAATAGGGCCGCATGTCAGGATAGGAGCAGGCGCCGTAATTGGGTTCGGATCTGTTGTTACAAAATCCGTTCCCGACAACTGCGTTGCATACGGAAATCCCGCACAGATTAAAAAAGAAAAAGGAGAGCTTACCTGCGTCAGCGGTCTCAGGAAGAGGCCCTACGACTGGGAGGATAATGATGAATAAGATCAATATGGCCGAGATGTACTCGGACGACGAGATAAAGGAAAAGACCGCTTCAATACTTGACAGCGGAAAATACATAAAGGGCGAGGAGAACAGCAAATTCGAAGATGAGTTCGCGGATTTCTGCGGCAGCAAGAATGCCATAATGGTGAACTCGGGAACAAATGCACTGATCCTCGCGTTAAAGGCGCTTGATATCGGTCCGGGCGACGAGGTGATCGTTCCCTCGCATACGTTCATCGCAACGGCAAATGCAGTCCTTTTTGCGGGTGCAAGGCCGGTCTTTGCAGATATCAGCCCGGAAAACTATACGATAGATACAGACGACCTGAGATCAAAGATCAGTAAAGATACAAGGGCCGTAATCCCGGTTCATATCTACGGCCACCCCTGCGAGATGGATGAAATCTGCGAGATCGCAGAGGAGAAGAGCCTCTATGTCATCGAGGACGCCTGCCAGAGCCACGGAGCTGAATACAGGGGAAAAAAAACAGGTTCTATTGGAGATATCGCCGCATTCAGCTTCTTCCCCTCAAAGAACATGACTGTTGCAGGAGACGGCGGTGCGATTACTGTAAGAGACCAGGAGGTCGCGGAGACGGCGGCGGCCATAAGGGACCAGGGAAGAAGGGACGGGAGCAAGTACTTCCATGAACTCCCCGGACTTAACCTGAGGCTGAGCGAGATCCATGCGGCAATCGGACGGATTCAGCTTCGCCACCTGCCGGAATGGAACGAGAAGAGAAGGGATAACGCAGCGTATTTCTCCTCGAAAATGGATATTGACGGAATAGTAATCCCGAAAGAAGAAGCGTGGGCGAAAGCGGTGTACCACCAGTATGTAATCAGGGTAAAGGAGAGGGAGAAACTCCAGGAGCATCTCGCGAAGAAGGGGATTTCAACCGGGATACACTACCCCATACCTGTGCACATGCAGCCGGTGATGGTGCCTTATGCAGAAGGGGCAGCGCTCCCGGTAACAGAAGGCATCGCCGGGGAGATCCTCTCCATACCGGTCCACCCGCATTTAAGTGCGGCGGATAGAGAGTATATTGCTGAAAATATTACTGAATATTTCGTATAATCTTGATATAGTGATAATATGACAGGAATCGGACTTGTTGGAACCGGGTACTGGGGGAAGAACCATGCCAGAAACTGGAAGGAGATGCTAAAAGAGGGCGTAATCGACAAACTGGTCTTCTGCGACATCGATATCGAAAGGGCGAAGGAACTTGCCGGAGAGGGCGTGGGATATACGGACAGCTACCAGGAACTCCTGGATGACCTGGAGATACATGCAATAGATATCGTAACCCCTTCAAACACCCACTATCCCATAGGGAAAGAGGCCCTTTACGCCGGAAAAGACATATTTGTGGAAAAACCCCTGACAATGAACTCCGCAGAGGCCCGGGACATCGTAAAGATTGCTGAGAGTGAGAACCGGATAATCGGTGTAGGTCATATCTTCAGGTACCACCCCGGGATACAGAAAGTAAAGAGGATGATAGATTCGGGCGAACTGGGCAGGATCTACTACATGTTCACAAACCGCATGGCATTTGCATCACCGAGAAAGGATATGGGCGTAATGTACGCACTCGGTGTCCACGAACTCGACCTCTACTGCTATCTTCTGGGTGTTAAATACCCGAGGAACGCCAGGATAACGAAAGGCACCTTCCTGCAGCCGGGAATCGAGGAGTTTGCCGATATCCTCATGGAGTTTGATGACAATATATCAGGCTACGCAGTCGAGAGCTGGATGTCCCCATTTGACAAGAAGATGAGGGTATTTACCATAATCGGGAGTGAAAAATCCGTCCGCGTCGATTACATGAAGCATGATGAGATCGAGGTATTCAACGGCAAAATCACGGGGGATCTCGGCAGCCACAACGATCCGGTTCTTGTGGACGGCGAGGTTGAGATCGTAAAGATCGAAAAGGCCGAGCCGCTGAAGGCCGAGCTCATGGACTTTGTATCATGTATAGGCACACGGAATCAGCCCCTTGCAGATATGTACTCGGGAATGAGGGCTGTTGAGATGGTCGAAAAATGCCTGAACAACGAGTGCTTCAGGCCTGATTAATTAAAAAATTACTTCTTTTCCGTCAGTTCATAAAGTATCTTTTCAATATCATCCGCTCTTCTCTTCCAGCTGTAGGGTTCGACATCAGGGTGATACTCCTGTGGGTTGTCCATTACAAACTTTATCCTGTCAACGAATTCTTCGTAATTCGTGTAGACAAAGGTATTGTCCCAGCCGAGAGCCATTATCCCCGGTGCAGGTTTGATAAGCACCGGTTTTCCGCAGGCGGAATACTCGAAGAACTTGTTCGACATCGAGATCCCGTACCATTCGGAGGTTGACAGGGGAATCGTGCATACGTCCATCGCGGAGATGTACTTCGGGAGCTCTTTGTACTCAACAAGTCCTGTAAAGACAACACTGTCTTCAAGATCCATTAATACAACGAGCTCCTTCAGTTCATCGAGATAATCGGTGAAGAGCGAGCCGCCGACTATGAGAAGCTTTGTCTTCGGGTTGTACTCTTTCAGTCCGGGGAGGCATTCTATAACCTTATCAAGCTCAAAACGCCTCTCGATCGTCCCGAGAAAACCTATGACAAAGTCATCTTCGGGAATGCCGGTAATATTCCTTCCGACGGCCCTGTCCATCGGTTTGAAATAATCGGTATTGACACCATTGGGAATCGATATGCTCTCAAAACCGCATTCACTGATCATGTCGACGAGTGCAGGGGAGACGGTCGTGATATAATCGCTGTTTTTGAGATTGAACCTGGTAATCTCATAGACAACTTTGTGGATCAGTTCCTTAAGGAGGCGGTTTTTGTAGTATATCGCCGCCGAGTCGGGGAACCAGTCCTTTAAGTCGAAGAGGACCGGAACACCATGATTCTTTGCAGCCTTTATTACCGCAGTTCCGGCAAGGACGTTTCCGGCAACGACGACGTCTATTCCCTCTTCGCGGATTATCTTCTCCATTACTTTGTAGTGATGAGGTGCGTTGAGCGTATAGTGGATTACGGGATTCTTCGTATAGTATTTCGTCGCCTCAAAGACCTTCAGACGGGTCTCCCTCTCCGGCCCTTCGCTCACGTGAAAATGGGGCACATAGACCTCGTGCCTCTCTGCAAGGTACTCGAATATATAGTGGTGGCGGGAGGGGACGGGGTGGTGTATATAGTCCTGTGTTGATACGAGAAGTATTTTCATCGAAGGTCTCCGGGATTATTACTAAAAGGTTTCAGTCTCAGGAATCAAAAAGGCCATCCCTGACAAGCGGCTTTGAGAGATGCCTCCGGGCAACCGGCGGAACCTCATAGCGGCCGGTGGATATCGTCCTCTCCACAAGGATAATCCCGTGTTCTCCGGACTTTTCGCCGCATCTCCTGCACTTGTAGCCCTTGCCGCTGCCTGCACTGGTCATCCTTTTTCCGCAGGTGCAGACCGGCGGGTGCACCTCCGTCTTTTCTGCAAGAGAGACCACCTCAATCTTTTCGAGGTTGATGCTTCCCCCCTTAAAGCTCCCGCAGACTGTGACAATGTCACCGGGTATGAGGGCCCTGACGATGTCCCTGAATCCCTTGACCGGTTCGTAGGCCATACAGCGAACAGATGCACCCTGTTCGTCCAATAGGTTGAATGAGACATGTCCGCCTTCGCCGGTTGCGGGATTGGAAGAGACGATCCCTTTCGTCCGGTAGGAACGATCTTCCTTCATATCGCCGATCCTTGCATCGATCAGGTGTGCATCGGTTCCCTGATTCGTCCTGTAGAGCGCTGTTATAAACGGCTCTTCGGATATGATGTATGATGCGGCCTTCTCAACCCACTCAGGGGATTCTCCCCTGATACCATAGATTACGGGATCAGGGGTGTGCGGGACGCAGACGACGACACGGTTTTCAGGATCGACCGAGTCCCAGGTATGGGGATACGTCATCTTTTCGGCTAAAAAGATGCTTTCGCGGTCAACATCCCTTTCGCCCTTATCTTCGTGGTGCCGGTAGGCGAGGAGCTCGTATGTCGTATCCCCGAATGATGCAGAGAGTGCAGCGGCTGCTCCAATAAGGCCTCTTTTATTCTTCCACCCCCGGTACACGGCGCCGTTTTCGTCGAGAAATACAAACGCCTCTTCGATTGTGAGAAAACCGGTGACAGCCTTTTTGTAGAACCATGATGGAAGGGGAGATTCAGACATCGCGACACCAGGGTTAGTATTATCGCAGGAAAGATCCGCAAGTTCGCCGACAAGGCCGCAGGCGATCTCAAATCCCTTCTCGCCCGCATCGGTTTCGATACATACCGCCGCATTTCCCCTCGTCTTGTATCTTGCATTGGGATTGAGCCTGGCAAGAGTCATAGATGTGACTAAAAAGCCCGCGTCACGGAGCCTCGCCGCGAGGAGAGCCCCGAGATATGTCGTGCACATTCCTTCATGGGAGTCGGTATCATCTATTCCAATAAGCATCAGATCAGGCCGGATCCGGCCGGCCGTGTCACCATCCAAAGTTCTTTTTCTATAAATTAGAAAAGGTACAGGTTTAATATAGATCACTTTAACATAAGAAGATTAATTATAACTGGATAGGTGCCATGTCCCAGGAAAGAATTGTGCAGACTGTAATCAGCGTGCTGATAATGGCAGGTTATCAGGTATCAGAGCGATGCGGAATCAGACCCAGGAGCTTCGATATAATTGCACGCAAAGACGCCAAACTGCTTGTCATCAAAGTCGTACCCCACATCGACAGCGTCGGTGAGGAGAGTGCGCACGATCTGGCGCTTATTGCACAGCACCTTGATGCGACACCCTTCATTGTCGGGGACAAGGCACGCGAATCAGAGCTCGAGAGAGGTGCCGTTTACATCCGCCACGGGATCATCGCGACAAACTCAAAGACCCTATATGACTTTCTGGTCGATGACGTTCCCCCTCTCGTATTCGCACAACCGGGCGGACTCTATGTCAACATCAATGGCGGAAAACTCAGGGAGCTCCGGGAACGGAGAAACCTCTCTCTCGGTGACCTCGCATCGGCTCTCGGAGTCTCAAGGAGGACAATTTCAAAGTACGAGAGCGGGATGAGTACGACACTAGATATTGCAATCAGGCTCGAAGAGCTCTTCGACGCCGCAATCGTCGAGGCGATAGATATCCTAAAAAAAGCCTCCGATTTGAAGACCAGGCCCGATTCAAAGGAACCTGAAGACAACTCCCCGCCGGATTTCAGGAGGATTGGCATCGAGTCTCACACTATGTGCAGGGCGCCCTTCAATGCGCTCGCGGTCTTCGAGGAGAAGACAATCCTCACCGGATACGGTACCACCAGCAGGACCATCAGACATGCAGGGCTAATCGGCAATATTTCCGAAATAACCGAATCAGGGGCGGTATGCATTCTTACCGACTACAAAAAGAAAAAACGTATCGGAAAAACACTTATCATCGGTGAAGATGTACTTTCGGATCTCACAAGGGGATCGGAGTTTATCGAGCTGATCGAAGAACAATAATATTTATATAGAACCACTAACCACATTTTTAAGACATAATATAGGAGTATAGTAATATGGTAGCAAATCTTGGAGGACAGCCTATCTTTATCCTTAAAGAAGGAAGTCAGCGTACACGCGGACGCGATGCCCAGAGCGGAAACATCGCAGCTGCAAAAGCAGTAGCAAGTGCAGTAAGAACAACACTCGGACCAAAGGGCATGGACAAGATGCTCGTCGACACCATCGGTGACGTTGTAATCACAAACGACGGTGTTACCATCCTAAAGGAGATGGATATCGAGCACCCGGCCGCAAAGATGATGGTAGAGGTCGCAAAGACCCAGGACGACGAGGTCGGAGACGGAACAACAACCGCCGTCGTGGTCGCAGGCGAACTGCTTAAGCGTGCAGAGGATCTCCTCGAACAGGACGTCCACCCCACAGTAATCGCACATGGTTACAGGCTTGCTGCAGACAAGGCGCAGGAACTTCTCAAAGAGATTGCAATCGAAGTCAAGCCCACAGACATTGCAATGCTCACAAAGATTGCAGACACTGCAATGACAGGAAAGGGAGCCGAAGCCGCAAAGGAGAAGCTCACAGAGCTCGTTGTCAAGGCAATCACGATGATTGCCGACGAGGACGGAACAGTCGACACCGACTTCATAAAGATCGAGAAGAAGGTCGGCGGCACAATTGAGGGCTCAGAGATCATCGAGGGAGTCGTAATCGACAAGGAGCGTGTCCACCCCGGCATGCCGAAGAAGGTCGAAGGCGCAAAGATCCTTTTACTGAATGCACCTGTCGAGTTCAAGAAGACCGAAGTCGATGCTGAGATCTCCATCACATCACCGGACCAGCTCCAGATGTTCCTCGACGAGGAAGAGAAGATGATCAAGACGATCGTTGAGAAGATCGTCGCATCAGGCGCAAACGTTCTCGTCTGTCAGAAAGGAATTGACGACATCGCACAGCACTACCTTGCAAAGGCAGGAATCCTTGCAGTACGCCGTGTGAAGAAGTCGGACTTAACAAAACTCTCACGCGCAACAGGCGCAACCGTCATCTCATCAATCGATGCGATCGATGCAGCAGAACTCGGAAAAGCAGGCCTTGTTGAGGAGAAGAAGGTCGGCGGCGAGGAGATGATCTTCGTTACAGGATGCGACAACCCGAAGGCATGCACACTCATTGTCCGCGGCGGTACAGAGCACGTTGTAGACGAGCTTGACCGTGCACTCGAAGACGCTCTCCGCGTAGTCGGAGTTGCAGTAGAGGACAAGAAGTTTGTTGCAGGTGGCGGATCACCTGAAGTCGAACTCTCGCTCAGGCTCCGTGAATATGCAGCATCACAGGAAGGACGCTCACAGCTTGCAATCGAGGCATTCGCAGCCGCTCTTGAGATAATCCCGAGGACACTTGCCGAGAACGCAGGTCTCGACCCGATAGACATGCTTGTCGAACTCCGCTCAGAGCACGAGAACGGAAAGAAGACCGCAGGTCTCAATGTATTCGATGCAAAGGCAGAGGATATGCTTGAAGCAGGCGTAGTCGAGCCACTGCGTGTAAAGACCCAGGCAATCGCATCCGCAGCAGAGGCTGCAATAATGATCCTCAGAATCGACGACGTCATCGCAGCATCCAAGATGGGCGGCGGCGGTGCCCCAAGCCCTGAAGAGATGGCTGCAATGGGCGGCGGCATGGGTGGAATGGGCGGCATGCCCATGATGTAAAACCCCCAATATAAACCCCACAAGATTCTTTTTTAGTAGTTAACTTCCTTAATAAACTGTTTTTTGAGCCTTTTTTGCTGAAAACAAAACTAAATGCCCTTTAAAATAATCAAATAAAAAACACAACCCTTATACTATCTGCAAATTAGTATAGTATGTTACAAGGGCGGGCGCTAATGTCTCTAAAAAAAAGGTTTCCTGAAAATTTCTCATTTCTGCAATACCTGCTGATAATATCCATACTGATAGTAGCCCCGATAATGGCCGGCGTCATGTATGACAATTACGCAAACATCTCTAACGAATACCACTATAACTTTGAGATACTCAGGACCAATACGGAACAGAGTATAATTGGGACAATCACGGTTGTCGACAAAGGCCTGAAAATTTATGACGAAGGGCTCGACAACGAGATGAAAAGGGGATTTAAACCATTCCTCAGGGCCTATAATGAGTCCGGCGGCGACCCATCAGATATTGAACTCGAAGAACTCAAAGAAGAACTCGGGGAAAGATACAATCTATATATAATAGACAAAAACCACACGGTGATTTATTCTACGGTGGATATCGATCTCGGTCTCGACTTCTCCTACCTCAAAGAATTTTCCGGATATCTTGACGATGTCCGCAAAGGTGATTCCTATTCGGGTGACAGGGTGGTAAAAGGCATAAGAGAGGTTAATACCATACGAAAATACGCATACTACCCCTCTCCGGACCATAAATACATCCTTGAACTTTCATATGATATCGGTGAAAACAGCACCCGTGAGATCCTTAAATACGGAAGAACGGTTGAAGAGCTGAAAGGAATGAATCCCTACCTCACGTCAGTGAAGCTGTATGACATATTCGGCTACACCATCGGGAACCCGGAAGATCCGGACACGGAACTGAGAGAGTTCATAATAAAGGATATCATCAGGGCAAAGCAGGACGTGATTGTTGAGGATTCTGTAAACGGAACACTTACAGATTACAGATTTGTCAACCTTAATGAAGATGGTATAGCATCAGATACGAGCCTTGCAATAGCCTTCACGTACTCGACGGCTATGCTCGATGAAAATATAATGTCTGCCTGGTACATGAAGACCCTTACAACCATAGGGCTGTCAGTGCTTCTTATAGTGATCCTCGCCCTCTTCTGCATCGGAGTTTCAAGACCTGTAAAGAACCTTGTAGAGGATGTCGATGCGATTGCAGCAGGCAATCTTGAACATAAGATCCGCGTAGGGAAGGTTGGCAGGGAATTTATACAGCTTGAGAAAAGCATCTCCAACATGGTCGGACGCCTCAGGGATACCATAAACAGGGTTCAGGAATCCGAGGAGCTCATAAAAAAACATAATGAGGAGCTTGAGGAGAAAGTAGCCTCCAGGACAAAAGAAGCACAGGAGAAGACAGAAGAGGCCAACTTCTATCTTGACGTAATCACGCATGATATAAACAATTCAAATATGGCCGCACTCGGTTATGCCGAGATTCTGGCAGATACGGCGGGAGAAGATGATAAAGATCTGATAAATAAGGTCATCATTGCAGTCCGGCAGAACGCCGGGACCATCAAGAACATATCCATTGTCAGGACGATGAAGAACACCGATTCGGTAAAACTCCACCTGGTTGACCTCGATGAAATCCTCAGGCATTCAACATTGCTATTCCCAGTAAAGGCTTATTATGAGGGAACCGGCCTGAATGTAATTGCAGATCCCCTCCTGGAAGAGGTTTTCATAAATATAATCGGGAACTGCTACAGACACGCCGGACCAGAGTGTGAAGTAAGGATATCTGTCACTGAATCGGACGGAAATGTCAGGGTATGCATAACCGATAACGGGCCGGGAATCAGTGATGAGATGAAGGATGAATGCTTCAACAGGAGTGTGAAGAACATCTCCGGAAGAAATACAAGCGGAAACGGTCTCGGGCTCTATATCGTAAAGACCCTTGTAGTCGACCGGTACGGGGGTAGTGTCGAGGCTCTTGATGCGGTCGAAGGCCACCCGGAGAAGGGTCTGATGATCTGCATCACCCTTAAAAAGGCATAATCAGGAGAAGTAGATGTAAATAAAAAAAGCTTTATACCAGTAACTGCTTTCAAACTAATTGACTTAAACTGAACGGGGGCGATCAGATAGCAAGAAAGCATTATTCATTCTATTATCACCTGCTGATCTTTATCGTAATCATAACTGTTCCCCTGATTTCAGGGCTTTTTTATCTGAGTACAATAGATGTTTCCAACGATTACAGGACAAACTACGTTTTTTTACAGGAGAATACGGAACAGAGTATAATAAATGCAGTCGAGACCGTAGACCAGGGCCTGAGGATATACGATATGAGCCTCGACGAAGAGATGAAGAGAGCATTTGCAATATTTCTGGAGGCCTATGAAGAATCGGGAGGCGATCCGGCTGAAATGGATCTCGAATCGCTAAAAGAGACTATAGGTGAAAGGTATGATCTCTATATAATCGATCAGAATAACGTGGTCGCCTATACCACAAAGGAGCTCGACCGGGGGCTGGACTTCTCCAATTCAGGTGCCTTTACAAAATTCCTGAACGAAACCCGCGAAGGGGACGCATATGTGGGAGACAGGGTTTCAAAGGGGATCCGGGATGTTGAAAATATCCAGAAATATGCCTACTACCCGACGCCGGATCACAAATACCTGCTCGAGCTTTCATATTCCTTAACAAAAGAGGATGCGAGGTTTCTGCTCAAGTACGGAAATACCGTCGAGGAGCTGCAACCCTTAAATCCATACCTGAAATCCGTGCATCTCTACGAAATTCTCGGAAACATCATCGGGAACAACAAAGTGTCAGATCCTGAGATGAAGGAGCTTGTCAAAAGAGAAGTCATCGATAAGAAGACCGACTATATCATCAGGGACAAAGATACCGGAGAGGCGACGGTTATACGGTATGTTGACCTCTCAAATCCTGAAAAAGGGGCGGATATGAGCCTCGCAGTTGCGTTCACTTACGATGAAAAAATGCTTGAAGACCAGATCAACTCTGTAATATGCTTCCAGCTTGGAGTCTACATGATATTTGTAGCCCTCTTCTTTATTTTGCTAATTCTTATGACTAAGGCCATCACAAAGCCGGTGGGAGAGATTGTCGAAGATGTCGATGCCATCGCAGGAGGAGATTTCAATCACGAAATCCGTTCGTCGGGCGTAAAGGAGTTCGCACAACTCGAGAAAAGCATCACGAACATGATTGACCGTATAGTGGGGGCTCTCAATGAAAAGACCGTCCTCCTTCATGAGGTGCACCACAGGGTCAAGAACAATCTCCAGATAATTTCTGGAATAATACAGCTTCAGTCGAGGAATATCGATGACGAATCCGCAAAGCAGGCGCTCCTGATGTGCGAGAACAGGATACGAACACTCTCGTCGGTGCATGATACTCTATACAGATCCGAGGATCTCTCATTCATAAACTCTAAGGAGCATTTCTCGACACTTGCGGTGAATATAATGCAGTCCCTCTCATGTCCCGAGAAATGTAAAGTCGAACTGGATCTATACATCGAGAAACGGAGCCTCCCAATCGATATCGTAATCCCGTTAAGCCTGATAATAAACGAGATCGTCTCGAATTCACTGAAATACGCCTTTGAAGGGCGGGAAACGGGCAAAATCGGGATAAAATTCAGGGAAGATAGGGGCAGGCTTATTCTTGATGTCTGGGACGACGGGATTGGCCTTCCGGACGACTATGACCGGAGAAGGCCGGGGTCACTTGGACTGAAGCTTGTAAAGAGGCTTGTCGAGGACCAGCTCAAGGGGACGATGACGGTGAATACAGATACGGGAACGTGGTACTCCTTTGAGATTCCGGGGGAGTGATTAGAACTTATAACCCTCCAAAACATTCTTAAGGCTTAGCGCCATCTCCGAGAGCTCCGAAGCCCCCAGTCCAATCTCCTCGATGGATGCGGAGACATCTTCGCTGAGGGAGGCCACCAGGATAATCCTCTCCATATTCTCCCTGTTGATGCGGGTCGTCTCCTCCATCGAGCTCATGACCGAGGCGGTCGCGGTGGCCTGCATTTCCGAAGCCTTTGCTATCTCAATTACACCCATAGAAGCCTCCCCGGCGAGATTCACTATTCCATTCAGGGACTCGATCGTCTTCTCGACGCTGACAATCGCCTCCGATATCTCCTTGTAGGATGTCTGCATTGACTTCGTCGTGACGTCGCTTTCGGCCTTTATATCCTCTATAAGACGTGCGATCCTCGATGTGGCATCCTTCGATTCACCTGCAAGATTCTTGACCTCCTGTGCGACCACCGCAAATCCCCTGCCGTGTTCACCGGCACGAGCGGCTTCTATTGCCGCATTTAGCGCAAGAAGGTTTGTCTGGCTCGAGATCTCGGAGATCAGTTTCACCATATCGTTGATCTCCACCATCCTATCATTTAACCTGCTGATATTCTCAACACTCTCGAGCGAAAGCTTTTCGACAGAATTCATCTTTGAATCGGCCTCACTTCCGAGATTCCTGGCCTCATCCCCGGTTTCAATAACCTTCTCTGCAACATTCCGGACCTCTGTTGCATTAGAGGCAATCTCCTCCACGGATGCAGATAGATCTTCGATCTCCCTCCCGACATTTTCCACTGCTTCAAGCTGTTTTTCGGAGTTTTCTGCAGACTCACGGTTTTTAATCGCCACCTTCTCGGTTGCACCGGCAACCTGCCCAACATTCCCGGATGTTTCCCTGACATACTCCTCAAGATGGCGGACAGAATCACGAATCTCAGATAAAGATTCCCCGATTTCCATTCCGGTCCCGTTCAGTGCTGTCTTTAGACCGGCAAAGTCCCCTCCCACAATGATCTCTTCACTAAAGCGCCTTGAGAAATCCTTCTTAGCAAATGCATTTACGATCCTGACCGTCTCACGGACCGGGTAGACAACCGCATCAAGAGTCTCGTTGAACCCGTTTATTACAGTTGCAAAACTACCCCTGAACTTTGATACATCAGCCCTGTAATAGAGGTTTCCGTTTATTCCAGCCTCGGATAGGCGTTCAGACTCACTGATCATTGATTCTATCGCTTCCTTTGCGAGCCCGAGTTGTTCGTTTATCTTCAGGAAATCCTCACTGATCTTTTCCGTATGCTCACCGGGAGAGGGAACTTCAGTATCAAAATTAGTATTACCTTCTGCAAGAAGAGAGAGATTAGATACGGTCTTTGCGATACACTTCGACATGTACTTGTTCCGGGCGACGATCTTCGATTTGTCTATATAGACACCCAGAACAGATTCTATACTCCCGCTCCTGTCCCTGAGCGGGGTAAGCCTCACATCTGCGTATTTCCTCCCCGAAGGAAGATCTATATCCTCAAATGAGCGAACCCTGCGTCCGGTCTCCAGACACTCGGAAAATTCATCACCTTCACGGCTGACGGCCCTGATATCACCAATCCCCATATTTCTAAGTTTTTCTTCGTCATAGCCGGAGAATTCGGAGAAGGAACGATTGAAGTCTACAATCCATCCACCGGTATTAAATATAATCATAGGAACCGGATTTTCATACAGAACTGAAAGTCCAATTCCGCCCATATTCGCCACCTCTTCGCCGCCGGAATCACCCGTGGATATAGTATTATTAAGAGAATCATTCAGAATTGCATCTTCAGGAAGATATTCCGTCATAACAGCACCTCAAAAACGCAATCCGTCTTTAATATAATCATACAGGATTGAAGTTTGCAGGGTCGGATAAATAGATACTGCAAATAAAATATGGAATCTATTGGAAATATATATTAAAAGAGATCCAAACCCAGACCCAGAACGCCTTCCCTCTTTTCAAAGACGTCCCGTGCAATCTTCCAGAGGCCGGTCGAGGCGCACCATTCGTCATAGACGAAGACCTTCTCCCGGAGGAGGACCTCTACTTCAGGTGCTATCTCCGGCGCCATCGTACCCGCAAGAGCAACCTTTGCCTCCCTGTTCAAAAGCTTCATCGAGGCACACTCCATCGCGGTGAACATCGCAAGGGCACTCTTTCTTACATCCTCGGGGAGGGACTCCCCGATACCTGCATGGAGGAATGCCTCATTTGCGGACCATTCGCCATCGTCAATCTTTCGTATTGCATCTACATCGAGCGCCCCGTGTTTTGTGCCGGGGGAGAAGATGCATGCGTCGAACGCACCGACAATCTTTCCGCCGGTGACAAGCATGGTCACAGTATTCGAGCTCACATCGGCCACAACGAAATCCCCGCCGTGATCGAGGAATACCTGGTAAGCGATGCCTATCTTCTCGGGGCTGGTCTGGTGAGAATATGCCTTGAATCTCGGGTCTGTCGGTGAACCGCGGTGGATACCGGGGATTACAATTGCAGGAACGCCCGACCCTGCAATCTCGTCATAGACCTTCGTTCCGCCGCCGATATGCTCTCCGGCACCTTTGCGGGAGATCACTCCCCTGTTCTCCACCTTATCAATTGCAGTAATCTTCGATATTCCGTCACCCATCGAGTAGCAGACGGAGATTCCGTCAATCTCATCAACCGGGCAGAGCCTCCCGAGATCGCTGAACTGAAATTCCCTTGCATCCTGCCGGGATATTTTGAAATGTCCGGTTTCGCAGGCAAACCTGATGGCCGTTGTCCCGTGATCTATTCCTATATACATGATCGAAGATGCTCTCCTGTCATGAGATATTTGGCATCCATAGCAAAAAACGGTTTACACTTCTTTGCTGGCCATGAGGCTCTTCCCTTCTCTAACCCGGAGGTTAAAATAATTTATCGCTGAGAAGCCCGAATATAACCGGGTAAATGAGCGATTATTCACCGATGACGGATATTAAAAATTTCTGGGGAATCCTTACCATTCTTCTCATCTTCGGCCTCTCTCCCATTATCGCATTTTTTATAGGAGAAAATACGCAGCCGGGCATCTTCCTCGGTTCATCTGCAACTATTGCACCGTTCGTCATCCTGGCGGTAATTGCACGGTTTTCGATGCTCAAAGACAGGGAGAGCCTGAAATATCCCATATATCTCCTCCTTGTAGGAATAATACTGGTAACGGCATCCGTCTCGTTCTTCTTTGGCCTTGTCTCGTTGTTACCTCCAGATATAATATTCTCAGAAGAGATCGACCCGGGCGTCTTTGAATCAGGTATTGATAGCAGAGAGATCATCACGATTCTGCTCCTTTTTTTAGCTTGTGCGGGATCTGCGCTGATATCCCTTGTTCCGCTTTTGAGGGGAGTCCGTGTTTATCTTGCATCGAAACTCGACTTCGACCCGTTCAGCCGGCTGCACATCGTTGCTCTTGTAACGATCTTCGCAATAACAATAATCCCCCTGGTCCCAGTGACCGTCACAGGAGTCCCCCCATATCTCTCCGAAACATTTACTGAGATGATTAATTCAGACGGAACTTTCCTTGAAGCTGCTGTTGCAGTGGACCTATATACGCTCTTTTGGACCATACTTGCATCTTTTGCAATCGCCGGCCTGTTTACGAAGAGGAACCTGGGAGAGACCCTGCACAGGCTCGGCCTGACCCGCCCGGGTACAAAGGAGATAGTTATCGCGGTGGGATTTGCATTAATCCTTGTAGCGGTTTTCTACGCGGTGGACGAGGTTATTGCCGTCATCTGGACCGCGATGGGATGGCCTCTCACGGACTCGGGGGCGTTCGAGCAGTTCCTCGTCCCCTACATGACCCTTCCCGGGATTGTCATCGCATCGGTATGCGCCGGGTTCGGGGAGGAGATCTCTATAAGAGGGGTTCTCCAGCCGAGGTTCGGGATAATCATCCCGGCGATCCTCTTCGCATCCCTCCATGCCTTCCAGTACAACTGGGATGGAATAATATCGGTATTCATCGCAGGACTCGTCTTCGGGCTGATCAGGGGGCGTTACAGCACGACGGTCTGCGCAATAACTCATACGACATACGACTTCGTGCTCTTTCTGGGTCTCCTTCTCGGGTTTAGCGTGATATAACTATTTTGGCCTCATGAAATCCTAAATTAAGAGGGAGGGGGATTTCTTCCCCTCCCTCTTATCCTCCCCCTGATGGCGATAAGTCGCATCCGGGCTATCACCATTGCGCAAATTCGCGTAGCGAATTAAGCAGAGGGCTGCCTCGTCATGGGCTTATGCCCTTCAAAATACCTGAAATTTCATGTTCCCTTCGAAAATCGCCGGTTTGCATATTCCATCGCAACAATTACGATTATGCCTGCAAGAAGGTAGACCCACGCCGAACCGATCGTCCCGCCCGCGGCATTTATTTTGTCGAAGAGCAGCCGGACCGAACCGAGCATAAGTCCGGTGAGAAAGGCGATCATTGCGGTGTGATGCGTCTTTAGGAGATACTTGAGGAGACGCGAGAAGAGGAGCAGCCCGATTATTCCTCCCGCGGCGTATGTTATAATCTCGAATATCGAGAAGGATTTGATCACATTGAGCATATACTCGTACTGGCCGAGTACGAGCATGATGTATGAGCCTGATATCCCGGGAAGGATCATGGCGCAGAGCGCCGCCATTCCCGAGAGGAAGAGCACAGGGAGCGAGTGGCCGAGTGAGGCGGGATTTAAACCGGCGATTAGAAATCCGGCCGCAACACCAATTACAAGAAAGATCGCCGCCCGGATGTTCCTCGAGTCCTTCTCGATAATCAGGAACAATACAACTGCCGATGCGACTATCAGTCCGAAGAAGAACGAAAATGTCTGAATCGCATATTCGTCGAGAAGCACCAGTATAACCCTCGACATAGCGATAAAAGAGGTTCCGATTCCAGCGACAAGCACCACAAGGAAGAGAGGATCGAAATTCTCAAACTCTTTCTTTGCCGATTCCACATCACCTTTAAGAAGGCACTTTGCAGGCCCGGGGCCGATATTGCCGATAGCCCTGACGAGCCTCTCGTATATTCCGGTGATAAGCGCCATCGTCCCGCCGGAGACTCCCGGGATGATGTCGCATATGCCCATTAAAAGCCCCCTGGTATAGATTAGTGCATATTCAAAAAACGTGTTCCGGGGTATCACATAATAAAGTGCCCGTTGCAGGATATTAAAACCGCCGATGCGTTGTAAAACTGATTATGGTCCCTTTTACCCTAAGAACCCTGCAACCCAAAACTAAAACCATTACCCCCGCATAATTATTGATCGGATGTTTTCAGTAGTCACGGGAGGAGCCGGTTTCATCGGGTCCCATATCGTCGACGCCCTTGTTGAGAAAGGGGACAGGGTGCTTGTAATAGATAACCTCAGTGCAGGTGCGACTGCAAATATAATACCCCATATTGAGAGCGGAAAGATCGAATTTTTACAGGCCGACCTGCTCGGAGAGGGCTGGCAGGGCCGGTTCAGCGGAGCTGACAGGATATTCCATATCGCCGCAGATCCTGACGTCAGGGCAAGTGCAATCTCCCCGGGGAAGGTATATGACAACAATATCCTTGCCACGGAGAGGGTCCTTGAGGCCATGCGCGAACACGGGGTAAAAGAGTTTGTATTTACCTCTACTTCAACCGTATACGGCGAGGCGGACGTTATCCCCACTCCGGAGGACTACAGCCCGCTGATACCAATCTCGATATACGCCGCATCGAAACTTGCATGCGAAGCGATGATCGCAGGCTACTCTTACACCTACGGGATGAAGTCATGGGTCTTCAGGTTTGCTAACATCATTGGCGAGAGGAGCGGCCACGGAGTCATCTGGGATTTCGTCCACAAGCTGATGGACAAACCCGGCGAACTCGAGATCCTCGGCGACGGAAAGCAGATCAAATCCTATTTCTCGGTCGGTGCATGCGTGGAGGCTGTCCTCTTCGCGGTCGAAAACTCGGGTGAACCTTTCAATTACTTCAATATAGGCTCCGAGGACTGGATCGATGTAACCGCCATCGCGGAGATTGTTGTTGAGGAGATGGGCCTCTCAGGCGTTAAATTCACCTATACCGGCGGTGATCGCGGCTGGGTGGGCGACGTTCCGAAGATGCAGCTTTCGGTGGAAAAGCTAAAAAATCTTGGTTGGAAACCCGTCACAGGATCGGCCGAATCGGTAAGATCTGCCGTAAAGACACTACTTGAGGAGATAAGAGATACATGAAGGCAATAATAATTCTCGGCGACGGAATGGCAGACGAGCCTCTTGAAGAGCTCGGCGGAAAGACCCCGATTGAGTACGCGAATACGCCATATATGGACTGGGCCGCATTCAACGGTGCCTGTGGAATGCTCAGGACTGTTCCGGACGGATTTGAACCCGGAAGTGATGTTGCAAACCTCTCTGTCCTCGGTTACAGTCCGGTCGACTGCTATACCGGGAGAGGGCCCCTCGAAGCGGTTAGTATGGGCATAGATATTGCAGACGACGAGATCGCCTACCGTTGCAACCTTGTGACGATTAAGAATGGAGTGATGGATGACTTCTCAGCAGGTCATATCTCAGGAGAAGAGGGAGCTGAGCTTATCGGCTTCTTAAACGGCGCTCTTCCTGGAAACCTGAAGGCCTACCCCGGTGTCGGGTACAGAAACCTTCTCGTGCTGAAGGGAGGAAGAGGTGCGGTAACGACACCACCACATGATATCGTCGGAAAGGAGATTGCCTCCTTCATGCCGGACGGCTATGACGGCGACATCCTTATCGATGCGATGGCAGTTTCCGCCAGGGCCTTCGAAGAGCATCCGGTGAACCTCCAGCGGATCACCGGCGGTGATAAGCCTGCGACTGGAATATGGCCATGGAGCGGCGGTAAAAAACCTGCTCTTGAGAGCTTTAAAGAGAAGTACGGGGTCTCGGGAGGAATGATCTCTGCCGTCGATCTCCTGAACGGGATTGCAATGCTTGCAGGAATGGAGGTCATAACAGTTCCCGGTGCGACAGGATTCCTTGATACGGACTACATGGCAAAAGCGAAGTACGCACTCGAAGCACTGGAGAGGCTCGATTTCGTTTACATGCATGTAGAGGCCCCCGACGAAGCAGGGCATCTTGGAAGCGTTGAGGAGAAGGTCCGGGCAATCGAGCGCCTCGACGAAGCCATAGGCATGATTCTTGAAAACACGGATGCGATTATAGGAATACTCCCGGATCACCCGACACCAATAAGGCTGAAGACTCATACATCCAGTCCCGTCCCGTTCATCATCGTCGGAAGAGGAAGGGATAAGTGTTCATGCTATTCAGAAAATGAAGCGGCTGAAAACGGCGGTTTCGGGCTTGTCGAAGGCGATATGTTCATGAAGCTCCTCCTTGGACAGGCGGAATAAAAGAATTAATAACAAACTGATAGCGGCATCAGATCCCTGCTTCATCATTCCGGGCGGTCAGTGGGGGTAACTTTCATCATCTGCCGCGGAGGGCCGCCCGGCAAAACCTGAATACTCTTTTGTCCCTGGACACAATAATACAGATCATTGAATTACCGGAATGGCTGAACAATTCAATACGGGTATATACATGAGCGGAAACAGGAAACTTTCAATCGGGATTACGGTAAACCTTGAGAATTACGAGAACCTGAAGGTCGAGGTCGACGGAGAGGTAAAAGACGGTGAGGATGCAGGGGAGCTTATGGAGTACCTCGATATCGTTCTCTCAAGGCTCGGGAGAAATGATCCCGAGACTAAGAAGAGGATCGACAGTTACAGGAGAAGGGTGCTCGAGAGCCCCGGCGGGCATATAAAAACGGATTTCAGGGAGCCAAAGGCGGATCTCCCGCCCGCAATTCCGCAGACCACGGTTGAGCCTGAGGCTACTCCGGCTCCTGCCGGACCTGAAGTAAAAGCCGGTGAACCCGAAAAGGAGAAAGCTCCGGAGAAGAAGATCCCGGAAGCCACAGGCTTTACATGCTCGGCGTGCGGTATGCCAATCTCAAAGGCCGAGGAGCAGTTGTCGCAGATATTTATGGGCCGCTCGCTCTGCAAAAAATGTCTTGACGACATGCAGAAATAAGGATGGATAATCCTGACATATACTCTTTCACACCGCCTGAAGGCATGAATTAATAGGTCTAAGATTAAAATGTCTAATATGAAGAAGAACCTGCTTATGTGGGAGGAGACGCTGTTTCGGGACCCTGAGGTATTCGAGATAGACTTCATCCCCGAGCAGTTTAATTTTCGCGATACCCAGATGAGGGAGCTCGCATTCCAGGTAAAGCCGGGCATGAAGGGTGCAAGGCCCCTCAATACCATATGCAGGGGGCTTCCGGGCACGGGAAAGACCACCACAATCAAAAAGCTCTTCTCAGAGATAGAGGGAGCGACGCAGAAACTGATCCCCGTGCACGTGAACTGCCAGATTGAAAATACCAAGTTCGCCATTTTTTCAAGAATATACAGGAAACTATCCGGCCAGCAGCCGCCGGCCTCCGGGACGTCGTTTAAGACTCTATTCGATTCGGTCTGCAAACTCATACTCGACAGGGATGCGGTGCTCCTCGTCTGCCTCGACGATGCAAACTACCTGCTGTATGAAAACGAGATCAACAAGGTTCTCTATACTCTTCTCCGTGCCCATGAGTCCTATGAGGGAGTGAGAGTCGGTGTGATTACCATCATCTCGGATATGGGCGTCGATCTCATGAGGGAGGTCGACAGTAGGGTGTCATCGGTGTTCAGGCCGACTGACATATACTTTCCCCCCTACGGTGAAGACGAGATTAAGGAGATCCTCAACCAGAGGGTGATGCAGGGACTCTATCCAAACGTAATCAGCGAACCGATGCTCGATCTCGTCGTCGAACAGACTGCAAACCTTGGGGATCTCAGAGTGGGGATAGATCTCCTCAAGAGAGCGACGCTATATGCAGAAAACGATGCGAGGAGAAGCCTTGAAAGAGACGATATCTGCCGCGCATATGAAATATCAAAATACCTGCATCTCTCGCACACCGCAAAGACCCTCAGGGATGAAGAGAAAGAAGTCCTGAAAATCATTGCAAAAAACAGCATAGGCAAAAAAGAGCTCTCTGCAGGCTCTGTATTTGAACTTATCAAAGAGAGCCGGAAGATGGGTTATACGAGATACTACGAGATCGTTAAAAAGCTGGATGCGATGAGGCTTTTAAACCTGAATTACAGGGAAGGAAGGGGCCGGACAAGGTTAATCACCTTAAGATACGATCCTGACCGCGTATTGGAAATTCTCGACTGATAGGGCCCCAGAATCATTTAAAAAATATTATAACTTTTGCTGATTCAATGTTAGAATCAGGAGGATTATTCATGATAAGTGTTAATGAAATTGCTCTCGATCTGTTCGAGGACCTTGCGGAATTTCCGGAAGATTATAATGTTGAATTCCACCAGCTCGACAACGGCGCACGCTTTGTCGATTGTGGAGTAAGTGCGATAGGCGGATACCAGGCAGGAAAACGCTTTACTGAAATCTGTATGGGAGGCCTCTCGGAGATTACGTTTAGGAATGGCAAAATAAATGATATCCCGATGCCGTTCATTGATGTAAACACAGACTTCCCGGCGATATCCTGTCTCGGCGCACAGAAAGCCGGATGGACGGTCAAGGTCGGAAACTTCTTCGCGATGGGCAGCGGCCCGGCACGTGCACTCTCGCTCATGCCCAGGCACACATACGAGGTAATCGAATACGAGGACGAGAGCGACTACGCGGTCATCTGTCTCGAGTCCGACACCCTGCCAAACGGTGAGGTAATGGAGCACATTGCAGAGAAGTGCGGCGTCGATGTTGCAAACGTATGTGCAGTAGTCGCACCGACAGCCTCCATCGTCGGTTCGATCCAGGTCGCCGGACGCTGTGTAGAGACTGCAATATACAAGCTCAACGAGCTCGGTTTCGACACGAAGAAGGTCGAGTCCGCGATGGGAACAGCACCTATTCCCCCGGTAAAGAAGGACTCCACAAGAGCGATGGGATGCACGAACGATGCAACCATCTACCACGGCCAGATTTACCTCACAATGAGAGCACCCGAGATCAAAGACTATCTCGACAAGATCCCGTCCAACAAATCATCATCATACGGAGAGCCGTTCTACGACACATTCAAGAAGGCAAACTTCGACTTCTACCAGATCGACACAAATCTCTTCTCACCCGCAGAGGTCGTCATCAATGAACTCACAGAAGGAGAAGTCTACCGCATTGGTGCAATCAACCCCGAAGTGACACTCAAATCCTTCGGACTTCTCTAAATATTTTTCAGATTTTTTTCTTTTGGCAATTCCAGAGTTGATTTGATTCCTTTTTTAAAGACTATTACTTACAAAATGATGACCGAAGGGCTTCCGGGGTTTCGAAAGGACGAACGCCCTCTGTTAGGCAACCCTTGCGCAAGTTCGCTTCGCGAACACGCCCTGACCTCAGGGCTTTGCGCTATCGCGATAAGCCCGGCCTTGCGGCCGGGAGAGAAAAAATGAGAACAATTAACCAGTGACCAAAGGTCGCTCCTGAAGAACTGTCCGGAGCTGGCGGGGATGCCCGCCCATCCCCGTCTGCGACCTATCGCCATCAGGGGGTGGGTTACAGGGAGGGGGAAATCCCCCCTCCCTTTAAATGTTAAAATAATTAAGCAGCGGGCTGCCCCGTAAGGGGCTTATGCCCTTCAATTACTAAAAAGAAAATTTCAAAGCACCACGGCAACCTGCTTCAAAAGATCCTCAGCCTCAACGATCCCGGATTCCCTTCCGGCGATCGACAGTCCGCCTGGTATCGTCACATCAACGATTGCAACAACATTTGCAGATATCGCACCTCCCCTCGACTCGGTCTTCTCTTTCCAGGCGAATGTGTCGTCAGCATGCGGGATATTGGGGGTAATCATCGTAAAACCGACATACTCATTCTTCTCATCATCGAACTTTTTTTGGGCCGAATCGGTGGACGAATAGACATAGACCTTTATGACCGCTGTATTCCCGTTCTCGTTGCTTACATCTGCAGTACAGCTGTTTCCACTGCATCTTACTTCAGATACGGCCCATACTCCTGCTATTTCACTGAGCTGCTCCTCAATAACCTCAAGATCGTTCTTTGCCTCAGAAACCTGCGTTTCCGCCGCCGCTGCTCCGGCATCCTGAACGGCTGCAGCGGTTGCTGTGTCTGCTCTCTGGTCATTGAACGAAGATGTGCATCCTGCCGATAAAAGAAAAACTGCCAGAATAATCCCTGCCAATAATGAAATTTTGCCAAAATCTCCCATAAAATAAAATCATTCCCGCTGTTTTTATATTTATTCTCCGGGATTACTACCAAAAGTATCCAAAAACATGTGCCTGATATAATAGCAATGGGAGCCAAACAACGTTTTTATGAAATATTTCAACAATTCCCTCCCGCATATGGCAAAAAGAGCTGCCTGCATTCTGATCCTGGCTTTAATGCTCCTTGTACCGGGCTGCACATCCTCCGGTGATGAATTCCCCCATGCCGAAGGCGCCACCGTCGGTGAACTTCTTGCAAATCCGGAGTACGACACCCCGGTATACGTGAAAGGGACTGTCAGCGATCTTGGCATGCTCGACTGCACCTGCTTCCACCTGACGTCCGGAGGAGAGACGATTACAGTCTGGTACAATATGATGGTAGAAGACGACCGGTCCTCCCGCCCGGCGGTCGATGTCTCGAGGCTTTCAAACGATGAAACGGCAGTTCTCTGCGGGGAGCTTAAATCCGAAGGGACTTACAGGCAGAAAAACGATTTCTGGCTGATAAAAATTGAGTGAACAGTTGATAACCCGGTTACCGCAAGGAGGCGATCACCTCCTTGCATTATGCCCCTCTTTTGCAAGTTCTGATAATTTATAGACATCAACCGAACCGCCCTGGATATTCCCCGATGTCCCGGAGATGGTATCCTCGATATCGCCCTCGATCTCAAGATAGGCGTTCTTTAAGTCCTCAAGAAGAGAGTCGTCGGTATTCCAGAGCCCCCTGGCATTCGCCTCAAGAAGCCTCCTGCCCATCTCCTCAAGGGCCCACGGATTCTTCTCGCTGAAGAACTCCCTCATCTCATCGTCCAGAATGAAAGTCTTCGCAATATCATCGAATATGCGATCGTCGACCTCCCCAGTCGTCGCTTCCCACCCGTAGACGTGGGTGACCCTCTTGGAGATGTCTGATGCACCTTTATAACCATGACGCTTCATCCCCTCGATCCACTTCGGGTTGAGAAGTTTTGTCTGCACGACCCTCCTGATCTCATCAGCAAGGGTCCTGACAGAAACAGAGTCCTTCCCTCTTGTATCTCCATAATATACAGGGACATCCTTCTGCGAGAGCGTCCTTGCCGCAACCGTGAGTCCCCCATGGGAGCCGAAATAACAGCAGCAGCCGAGAAGGTCATACTCATCTGTCATAGTCGCGTTGAATGTGAGATCTACCTTTGAGAGCTGTGATTTCAGATTCTCCTTCGCCTGCTCCCCGAAACGCCCCTTACCATATGAGTAGCTGTTCCATTCGACGTATACGTCTGCAAGGTCCTCCTCCTTCTCCCATGCCGAAGCATAGAGGGCAAGGTTCACGCCATTTCCATATGTCCCCGGCCTTGCACCGAATATCCGCTCAGTACTCCCGTTTTCAATGCTGTGCTTCCTGACAAAATTCATCTCCGGGTCTTCATCGAGCGCTGATACGGCCTCAAGAGCCTCATCTATCAGTTCGACGCAGTTGTAGAAGTTGTCTCTCAGGATACCGCTCAGGCGGATGGTGATATCAATCCTGGGCCTCCCGAGATCCCCGGGCGGGATTATATCAAACGATTTGACCCTCCCTGCCTTCCAGACGGGTTTCACGCCAATCAGGGCGAACATCTGGGAGAGGACTTCCCCGTCGGCCCACATAATATCGGATGATAGCCAGTAGAAAGCGATGTTCTCAGGTATATCTCCATTCTCCTCAACGTATTTACGGAGAACCTCCTCTGCCAGGCGGCTCCCTATCCTCCAGGCGGCCTTCGTCGGAACCCTGCCGGGATCGAGCGAATAGAAATTTCTTCCTGTCGGGAGTATCTCAGGGTTGCCGCGTGTAACAAGCCCGGAGGGGCCCGGTTCAATATATCCTCCTGAAAAGCCGTTCAGGAGCGCTTCGATCTCCTTTGAGTCCTCTATACGCTGGTTGATGTCCCTGGCCGATTCGGCGGCGGCCTCAATTCGCCGCAATCCTTCCGCTACCGCAGAGTCATCCGGAAACAGAGAAGAGGGATTCCCCTCCTCAATGGATATACCGATGAACTCCTTTGCAAACGAATCGGAGTTTCTCAGACGATCTGTTCCTTCATCTTCGCTGTCCCCGCATAAGTCCTCATACAGACCCTCGATCTCCCCGTCGTACCTCATGATAGAGTGTATCATCTCAACCCTGCGGTTGCCACCGGGAACCTCACCAAAGATATGCATCCCGTCGGGAATTCTCGTCTCGTAGATTTCGGTTATCAGCCTGTGGGCATTTTCGATCACCCTGTCGAATGCATCCTCATCGTGATGATCAATGCCGGCCATCCCGGCGGCCCCTGAAAGCCCTGTCGACTCGAGGAGTTCGGGGATGGTGTGTGTCAGTGCGTGAGCCCGTGCCCTGTCCGTACCCTTTGTCTTCCTGTACTCAGCTATCTGGTCCTCAAGGTCTTTCAGATCCCCGTAAAGCCCGCTTTCAGTCATTACTGCCTGCATATGATCGATTATCGTAGCATAGGCCCGCCTCTTGGCCGTCGTTCCCTCGGGGGGGTTGTCGGAATTATAGATATAGAAATGCGGCATATCCCCTATCGCGATGTCAGGGAAGCAGGCACCCGAGAGTGCGGCGCTTTTTCCGGGCAGAAACTCGAGATTCCCATGGGTTCCGACATGAACGATTGCGTCCGCCCCGAATACCGAATCGAGATAATGATAGGTTGCAAGATACTGGTGTGTGGGAGGAGTATCCGGATCATGAAGTATCCTGCAGACCTTCCCGTCGCACCTCGAACCGGCACAACCTCTCTTTGGCTGGACACATACGACCGCGTTCCCGTATTCCACGCCGGTTACAACGATCTTTCCGTCCCAGATCATTGCAGGCGGGACACCGTCTATCTCCTCTCCAGGCGGGTTTCCCCATGATCCGCAGACCTTGATACGTGCCTTTTCCGGGAGTGTCGAAAACCATTCATTATACTCCCCTGGGGTGACCCGTGCAAGGGCGCCTCCCTTATCAACGATCTCCTCTATCGAAGTCCACCTGAACTCGGATACGGCTTTTCTCTCCATTATAGTCCCGATAAGCTCTTCTCCCGATGCCGGTGGTGTAATATCATATCCCTCATCTTTTAGTGCTGCGAGCACCCTTGCAACGCTCTCGAGGGTGTCAAGATGGGCACCCGATCCGACGCCGCCTTCGACCGATGAGCAGGGCTTGTTGTGGAGGATAAACGCTATCTTCCTTTCTGAAGGTCCCTTCCTCCTGAGCCTTATCCAGCGTTCAATACGTCGTGCAATCTTATCCAGCCTCTCAGCAGAACACGTATGGCAGAATATATCCGATCTCCCCGGGAGGCTGCGATCCTCAAACCCAAGGGGGATCATCTCAAGCATTCCCTGGAACTCCGGCAGGGCTACTGTCCACCCGAGCTCTGAGCCGTCCATACCGGATACAGAAAGCCGCCATTCATCCTCGGTTTTATGATAGAGGGTCAGCGGGTGAAATACCGGGACATTCTGTGCCTTCAGCGCCCGGGTGAACATTTCCCTCTCGCTCCCGTGAATAAATGAGCGGACATCGATTATCGCATCGGGTATCTCACTGAAAAACTTCTTTATAATCTCCTTACCCGAAAGGGAGCCGATATCCTTGTCCGATGCACCAAGACAGAATACGGGGATTACATCGGCAAACTTCTCTATTCGCCTGATAAGTGCATCCGCAACAAAAAGATCGCCGCAGACCCACTGTGTTCGCGTAAAAATTATCCCGACAAGGTTGGTATGACTCCTCTTTTTCCAGGAGAAATAATCCTCCGGAGTTTCGAAATAGCATTCCGAGTCCGGGTGGTATACCCCTTCCCAGGCGACCTCTACCGGTGGTTCATAGGCATAATCTAGGCCGAGAACCTCCGCTGCGCAGAAGGCGAGCATGTTGCGAATATTCTCCTCCCCGCCATAGAGGAAGTAAGTGCTTACAGCCGATGAGATTCTCATCGGGACATTTGAGACCGACATGAATGCATCGGAATATCCATAGCAGATCACCGGTGTTCCTTCAGGAATTCCTGCGATAAGGTCATCCCAGTAGGGATCATGCGACGGGTGAAGAAGAATCAAATCCGCACCGGAGAATGAATCGATGCATTCGGTTACTTTTTCGCTGCTATCCCTGAGTTCGGCCGCCTGTGTAAATCCGGCCTTGAACCCGTGAAATTCGGCTGCCTTTGAGATAAGCGATATCTCGCTCCCCCATGCAACCACTGATATCCTGACCATTTAATTATTCTCCGTTTAATCCTCTTCCCCAACCGCCCTGAGCGGAACGATATAGGGGTGTTCAAGTTCATTGCTGATATGTGCCTCAATCCCGTAAACCGACCTCATCATCGATTCATTCAGGAGGGATGACGGGGGTCCGAATCCGCAGACATTACCATCGTTCATGATGAGTATATCATCGCAGTACCTTGAGGCGAGATTTAAGTCATGAACCGAGATTATGACCGAAGCATTCCTTCTATCCGAGAGATCCCTGACGATCTCCATAACATTCATCTGGTGGCGGACATCGAGGCTGCTTGTCGGCTCGTCCATAAGCATTATAGGCGTCTCCTGTGCAATCGCCCTTGCAATCATGACTCTCTGCCTCTCTCCACCTGACAGCTCGTTTAACCCCCGAAACGCAAATTTGTCCACACCGACCAACTCCATAGCAGCGTATGCCTTCTCGTGATCTTCCTCCCTGACCCGCCAGCCGATATGCGGCTTTCTTCCCATCAGGACGGTGTCGAATACACTTGCACCCGACCCGCCCGATATCACCTGTGGGACATATGCAACCACCTTCGCGATATCTGTCATGTCCATCTCCCGGACACCTGTACCAAAGATCGATACATCTCCCCGGGGAGTCAGGATGCCGTTTATACACTTTATAAGGGTAGTCTTTCCCGAGCCGTTGGGGCCGGCTATTCCGGTGACACGTCCCTCCCCCGTCTCGAAACTGACACCTGAAAACACCGGGACGGTGCTGTATGAAAAAGAGAGATCCCTTACCTTTACTGCTGCGGTCATTTTAGTCACTCCTCTTCATGAACAGGTAGAGAAAGAACGGGACGCCGATGAATGCAGTCATTATTCCGACAGGTATGGTAGAGGGATACAGAAGCACCCTGCCTGTAATGTCCGCCATAAGAAGAATAGCGGCTCCGATCAAACCGGATGCGATGATAAGTATCCTGTGATCGCTTCCGGTTGCCATTCTTGCAATATGCGGCCCGACAAGCCCGATGAATCCGATGGTTCCTGTAAATGCGATTATTGCTGCTGTGAGAAGCGATGATACGATCATGAATACCGTCATCCTCCTCTCAACAGGAATTCCAAGACTCTTTGCGATCTCGTCCCCTTCTGAAAGGGCGTTTAGATCCCACGATTTCCAGATCAGCCACGGGACGACAGCAATCAGTACAAGCGTTACTATGCCAAGCTCCGTCCATGTCGTCCTGCTGAGAGAGCCGAACATCCAGTAGACAACCTCTGCTGCCTGGTCGGTCGTGCCAAAGTACTGGAGAAGCGATGTTACAGCCGAGAAGAGATACATAACAGCAATTCCGGCGAGAATCATCGAGGATGACTGCATCCCCTTCCTTCTTGCCATCCCGTATATCGCAAAGGAGGCGGCCATCGCGAAGATGAAGGCGTTCGATATTATAAGCAGGCTGCCTGTTATTGCAACAACACCTGCCCCGAGGACTATTGCAACCGACGCACCGCATGATGCAGCCGAGGCAATACCCAGCGTAAAAGGGCTTGCGAGCGGGTTTCTCAGTATTCCCTGCATTACCACTCCTGAAACAGCAAGGCCGAAACCGGCGGCAATCGCAAAGAGTATGCGATGGAGCCTGAAATCCCAGAGGATTATATCTGCCTGGCCGGTTGAGGAGTAATCCTCACCGGATAAGAATGAAGCAAGCCTGCCATAAAAACCGTCAATTATCGCCCTGTATGATTCGAAAACAGATATCTCCGAGGTGCCGACAGTAACCCCCCAGCCAGTTAGCAAAACGATAATTATGATAATTCCCAGCAGGAAAAAGAGTTTCTTTTTCCTTACAAGCTCATATTCGGCCCTGAAACTCTCCAGTCCCGATGCCATTATTTACGCCATCCCCGGATACACGAAGACCGAGCCTGAAAAGTCCTCAAATTCAAGCCCCTGGTATACCTCAAGGTACTCCCTGTGAACCTCTTCGGGCTCCATGTCCGAAAATTCGCCAGGATATAGCCATTTTGTTATGTACATTATCCCGATAAAGTGGCCGGGTCCGCCGAAGATATCGTTGTGCATGATATGCAGGCGCCCGTTCTTTACGGCATCGATATCCTGCCATCCCGTCCTTGATTCAAGGAGATCGTAGAGGGCCTTTGACTGTTCAGCTCCATCGCCGGCATAACCCCCGAACTTATACGAGCCTGCACCAATCAACTTGACTATGACCTCCGGGCTGGCAGAGAAGACCGACTCGGGATCAACAAGTGGATATGCTGGTGTTGCGGCTTCGAAAACGTTCTTTCCACCGGCAATTTTGATTTTTTCATTATAGCCGGAACCGTTTGCGCAGGACTTGAATTCATCCCAGCTCTCAAAATATATGCTGGTTTTATCCTGAGCTGCAATTCCGGAAGTTCTCTCTCTGACGAGTTTCATGCTCTCTTCATAGAAAGAGAGAAACTCATCTCCTCTCTCTCTCCGGTCGAGAAGATCCGCAAGCAGGGAAGTCTCCACAGCATAATTCTCCGGATCGTAGCAGTCAAACCTGAATACCCGTATGGACGGATCGGATTCCTGAAGCCGTGCCTGGATTTCATCGCATTTTGTGCTCATGAAACCTGCATACAGGAAGACGGCATCAGGTGAGAGCGAGATTATCTTCTCGTAGTCCGTCTCCCAGACACTTCCGATATTCGCTTTATCATTGTATTCGGGGAAGAAACCGGGGTCCTCAATAACACTATCCGGGACACCGGATATCATATCCGGAGATACTCCAAGCGACCTCATGGTCTCGAGGATATCTGCATTCAATACGACGGCATTGCGTATCGGCCTGTACATGATGGTCTCTTCTCCCGTGGAGTCGGTGACCGTCCATGGCCTCCCGTCATGGTAGTACCAGATCCATGCAGCGTCCCTGAGATCCCTTTCAGACGGTGCGCCTTTATCTCTATCAAGTGATGTGATAATCCCAAAGGAAAGCTCGGAATATTCAATAATACCATTGTTGTTGCTGTCAAGAGGGAGTGTTCCGGAAGGGATTACGGATTTTCCGGGAGAATAATAGAAAATGCCGGATTCATCGCCGACCAGGTCTTTCCATTCTACAGTTACATCATCCTCCAGATTCTCATTCGTTCTTATTGTAAAGTCAAATGAATCCCCGCCGGCAAGTGCGATATATACATTATTCTCTTCCGCCCTGATGCTCTCCGGAGGAAGAGATGATGATATCAGCTTTATACCGGAAGGAAAGGTCTCGATAAAATAACCTGCTATCTGGCCGGCGTTGCTCACAACAATTTTGTATTCATATACATTCCCATCCCCGGAAGGATATACAGTATGAACAGGCATTCCGTTCTGAAATGCACCTGAAACTGGAAAAACTATCAGGAAAACCAGCAATAGTGCCATTACCGGCATGCGGCGCAGATTCATAATCATATTTTACCTCTCGTTCATAAAAATATTTTTAAAAGTATTACATAAAATACATATTTCTCTAAAATTAATAAATAAATATTACTAATCTTTAATTTATCATAGTAAGTTTTAAAAAATTAATAAAAATGTTTATTCAGTAACAAATAACAAAAGATTTATTTTATTAATTCTCAATTTTGTCTTACGGCTTATTACAAAAAGCCCGAAAAGTAATTTTGGAGATTGATGTATGAAAAGAGAAAATGAAGCTGTTTCGCCAGTCGTTGGCGTTATGCTGATGCTTGTAGTGACGATCATCATCGCGGCAGTTGTCAGCGCATTTGCCGGGAGCATGGCTTCGACACAGGAGAAGGCGCCTTCGGCGAGTTTCAGGGCCGCCATATCCAATGACGGAAGCTGGGGAGGAAGCAGTTTTGACCTGATATGCCTCGGAACGGACGAGGGCATTCAAACAAGAGACCTTAAACTTACGACATCGTGGACAGCTTCGGACGGAACATCAGGCGGAATGACCATTACCGGCCCGATGGACGCACCAAACGTGGCATATGATAATGCATCAGGGACACCCAAGGATTTATACTGCGCACCCATCGGATTTGGGCCAGGAGTCGGGGACTGGAAATCCAGTGGTGGATTCTATGTCAACCAGTACTATGGTAACTACACGTTCATGACAGGTACAAAGGCACACAATGGCGCATACGGCTGGAATGAGGCCTACGGAGGATATGGTGTTTCCCCTGACACGAGATACGAATATACGGCAGGCACCGACTTTGACCTCGCCAACCAGGATACCGATGCCATGATGGCTATACTTGGCGACGAATGGTACAAACTCATGCCCGGTGACAAGGTCAGGGTAAAGCTGACGCACATTCCGTCTGGAACTGTAATCTATGACGAAGACGTAGTGGTGGAGGGATAAAGACATGAAAAACAATGAATCTGCAGTATCACCCGTCGTTGGTGTAATGCTGATGCTTGTAGTGACTATTATCATCGCAGCTGTTGTCAGCGCATTTGCAGGTGGAATGGGGGGGAATACAGAAACCATGCGAAGTGCCCAGATAAAAGCAACCTACAGCCAGCAGTATGGAATTGATATAGATCACCTTGGAGGAGATGCTCTTGCCACAATATCAACAAGTATGCTCGTATACCCGACAAAAACATTCGGAAACGCCGAACATATGGTATGGACAGTCAATAAATCGTCGATTACCGGGGTAAAGACTGACCTCACAAAGGATCTTGACGGCGACGGTGAACTTGGAGAGGCGGCATGGCTCAGGCAGGGTGGACTTACAGGAAGTAAATCCTTCAATCCCGGAGACACGCATTACATTGAACCGCCATACCATACGAAAAATTTCCTTCAGCCCGGAGCGACCAGCACCTATGCCTTCGACAGTACAGCCAACATAGGAAAGACGTTCTGGATTGAGCTTGTCGACGATTCGGGAAGAACGATTGCAAAGACAGAAGTTACCATTACACCCTGAAATCCCGCAAAATCAGAATTTAACCAGATCCAAACACCTTTTTTTAAAAAAAGACCGCCATCACAATTCCGATACAGATCACTTTTGCAGTCATGCTTGCCGCATAGGCAATCACTGCAACCCGTATCCCGTCCTTCCCGAAGAGAGCGAGATAGAGCGGAACCGAGTACTTCAGGTATATCATCGTGATTATGATCATGCTGCCGAGAATCAGGGTTACAAGCGCCTGCCCGAATGTGAGCACACCGGTATCGACCATCGAGCCGACGACGGTGTAGCCTGCGGAGAAGTGCATGAACTGGGCAAGGAGTGCAGCCGATGCCTCGCCGGGAAGGCCGATGAGGTTCAAAACAGGATCGAATATTATATTCAGGTAATCCAGGAGGCGCATTAAGGTCATCAGCCAGAAAATAATCATCGTTATGACAGTTATCGGTATGATCTTCTTCAGCGGCTTCTTTGACTTTTCTACCGCCTTCTTCAGGGACGCCATATCAGGCCTCTTCAGCTTTTCAGCCTCTTCCACCCT